>NZ_CP019225.1:160624-265721 GCF_010222815.1 Synechocystis sp. CACIAM 05
CTCATAAACTCTCCTTGGTTAGGGTTTTTAGTTTAGAGCTTTCTCCCCTGTCCAGTTTTTGGGGGCCACCTCAGTACTGGCCCAGATCGGTACCCGCTTCACGGCAAAGCTGATCCGTGGCGGCCGTTGGTTCGGTCTTGAGCAAAATCGGCTCAAAGGCTTCTTGCAAACCTAATTCCTGGAAACGATTGCGGAGAGGATAAATGGGTTCATCCTGCCCCCCCCGGCTTCAAACAGACCAATCACTTGTTTAGGATGTACTGCAGCTAAAATGGTGCTCAATAAAGGGTCTAGGGCTGTTGAAGTGGAAGATTGGGGAGGCATACCAAGCACCAAGCCCGCCGCACATTGGGCCAGGGTACGGACCTCGTGGGTATCCGCCACACTTAGATCGACTAGTTCAATGGCCACACCGGTTTTACTGATGCCATCGGCAATGGTCTGCACCAGGCGATCGCTCACTCCATAGCCATCCACATAAAATAGGGCCACAAAGGTTTCAGCTTTGACCTGGTTTTGACTCCAGGCATCGTACTGTCCAAGCCAATGGGAAATGTGATGTTGCAATAGCGGCCCATGACCCGTTGCCACTAGACCAACCTGCAGCGGTGCAATGCGTTTTAATGCCATCAACACCGAGCGGGCATTGGGGCCCATCAAGCAGTTGTAATAATATTGGAAATCAGGTTCGAGTCGTTCTGGCGTTTCATCGAAAAGGGAATCATCGCAATAGTGCATGCCAAAAACGTCGCAGGTATAGAGCACCTGGGTACCTGAGTCATAGGTCAAAACTGTGTCGGGCCAATGTAAGTTTGGTGCTGAAATAAATTGCAACCCATGGCCCTGGCCCAAATCCAGGCTGTGGCCACTTTTGACGATCTGTGACTCAAAAGGTCTGTGTACAAGCTTTTCCAGGAATTGGATCGCTACTTTGGAGCCCACCACCGTCACCTGGGGCGCCAGTTCCAAGAGGTCTGGAATCAGTCCACTATGGTCTGGTTCTGTATGATTGACGATCAAATAGTCGAGACTTCTGAGATCAATTAAATCCTGCAACTGTTGTAAGTATACGGCTTCAAACTTGCGATGGGAAGTATCGATGAGGGCCGTTTTTTCCCCTCGGATTAAAAATGAGTTGTAGGTTGTGCCATGGCGTAACTCAAACTCAATATCAAAGCGATCCCGATCCCAGTCAAGGCAACGAATCGCTGTGGTGTGGGCTGCAATGTCCGCGGTTTGGATTGTTAAGCGGGGCTGGACAGCAGCAGATGTTGGAGAATCAATTAGGGTAACCATAGAAAACTTTGTGGTTTTTCAAGCAAGTTCGCTGCTGACTTCTATGGTGCTGTGGATACTGGATTCTGTAAAATGTCAATATCTAAATAAAAAAATTAGTTTTTCTTATAAATAAAGCTTTAATTAATCAGTCAACTTAATCTATCGAGAGGGCTCTATGGCTTGGGTTAATATCGGCGGAGCCCATTGAGGCCAGTGAATGGAAGATGCCTTTTTTGGTGGCTCCATCTTGCCCACGAACTAGATTTTTCTTGCTAGGATTGGGCTTAAATGGTTTAGTCGTCCGTTTTTGGGAAGGAATTTTGCCCTCCGCCATGCCAGTGGCCCATTGCATCGGACTTGACTATTTGTCTTCCTCCCTTTGACCTACCCTGCCTTCCATGAGTCCCCATTTGCTTCGTCTTCGTCCTTTGGTTGCCGCTTTAGTCTTCGCTCTGGGTTTGGGCACTGCCCTCAGACCAGCCCTCAGCGCTCCCAACGTGATCAACCCCGATACTCCTCCATTGGCGACTCCCAAGGACAAAGATAGTGGTGTATCCGATAACGTTACGCTGTTGGAAAATAGTCCCAAGGCAGTGGTGGATGAGGTATGGCAGTTAGTCAATCAGCAGTTTGTCGATAAGGACTTTAACCATTCCAACTGGTTATCTAAACGCCAGGAATTATTAGGGCGCAATTACCAGGATAATGCTGAGGCTTACCGACAAATTGGGCGCATATTGAAGGATTTGAATGACCCCTATACCCGTTTTCTGTCTCCGGAGGAATTTGCCATCCTCAGCAGTCAAACATCAGGGGAAGCTTCCGGGGTAGGAATCCGGGTGTTGATGGATAAACGTAGTAGTGATTTGGTGGTGGTGGATGTGATGCGGGGCACCCCGGCTTTGAAAGCAGGCATTCGCCCTGGCGATCGCATTGTGCGCATCAATGGCCAACCGGCGGCTTTGATGTCCTTGGAGCAAGCCACAGAGGCAATTCAAGGGGAGATTGGCACCGAATTGAGCCTGCAACTTTCCCGCCCCAAAAGCGGTGTTTTCAGTGTCACCCTCAAACGAGAAAATATCGAAATTGATTCTGTGACCTATAACGTCAAGGAAGAAGGGGAATTACGGGTGGGCTACATCCGCCTGGATGAATTTAGCTCCCATTCCGCTGAGCAGATGGAAAAGGCCATTACGGAACTCAATAAAAGTCGCATTAGCGGCTATGTGCTAGACCTACGGGGTAACCCAGGGGGCTTGTTACTTTCCAGCATTGACATTGCCCGTCTGTGGCTCAACCGGGGGGAGATCGTCAGTACTATTGACCGGCGGGGAGGCGATCGCCATTTTTCAGCCAACGGCAGAAGTCTCACGGATTTACCCTTAGTGGTGTTGGTTAATGAGCGGTCCGCCAGTGCCAGTGAAATTCTGGCCGGGGCATTGAAAGAACAGGGAAGGGCCACGGTGGTGGGTACTGCTACCTATGGGAAAGGTACGGTGCAATCGGTTAACACTTTGTCCGACGGCTCCGGTTTGGCGGTTACCATTGCTCGTTACTATCCCCCCAGTGGCACCGACATTAACCGTAAAGGCATCAGTCCCGACATTCATTTGGATATTTCCAACGATACCAAGCTACAGTTTCGTAACGACCCAGAATTAATGGCCACGGAGATTGATCCGCAGTATCAGCGGGCTATTAGTGTGTTGCGCCAACATCGCCATAGCCTGGGGCTGCCGCCGGCCAAAGACCTTGGCATAGGGTTATTGGAGCCCAGTCAACTTTAATCAAATTCCGCACTAAAACAAATCTCGCAGGGTTTCCCAACCCAGCCCTTCCCGCACCACTTTGGGTTCTTTGTCGGTGAAATCAATAATGCTGGAAGTTTGATAGCCCGGCTCCCGGTCATCGTCAATGATGATGTCCACCAATTTGTCAAATAGGTCAAACAGTTTCGCCTTTTCCGTCATAACAAACTCATCTTGATCCGGCAAATGGGCAGAGGTGGAGATGATCGGATTGCCCAAGCTTTGCAGAATTTCTTGGCAAATAGGGCGATCGGGCACCCTTATGCCGGTGGTTTTTCGCTTCGGCTCCACCACTAGCTTGGGCACTTGCTTGGTGGCCGGAAGAAGAAAAGTATAGGGTCCAGGTATTAACTTACGCATGAGTCGATAGGCATCGTCCGCCACCACTGCATATTCCGCAATGTTAGACAGGGACGAACACAAAAACGTTAACGGTTTATTATTGGAGAGTTGCTTCAGTTGTCTAACCCGTTGAACGGCATTTTTATCGTTGAGGTCACAACCGATGGCATAGACCGTGTCGGTGGGGTAAAGCATAATTGCCCCCTGGCGGAGACTTTTGCAAATCATTTCCACAGTGCGTTGTTGGGGGGTTTCGGGGTGAAGATTATAAAAGGTGGCCATTTTTTATGGGTTTGATTGCTTATTTTGACTGTCCCACAGGGATTTCTGGTGATATGTGCCTGGGGGCTTTGGTGTCGGCGGGGGTTCCCCTAGAATACCTGATGGAGAAACTGGCTCCGTTGGGTTTAACAGATCAATATCGCTTGACGGCGGGTCTGGTGCAAAAACAAGGTCAGGCCGCCACCAAGGTAGAAGTAAAACTCCTTAATGACCACCACTCCCACGGCCCTGGTCACCATGGAATGCGTCATCTACCAGAAATAGAACAGTTAATCAAACAGGCTAATTTACCTGCTCGGGTCAGTCGCTGGAGTTTGGCCATTTTCCATCAACTGGCGATCGCCGAAGGGGAAGTCCACGGCATTGAGCCAGAGGCAGTACATTTCCATGAAGTAGGGGCCACCGATGCCATTGTGGACATTGTGGGTACCTGTTTGGGGCTGGATTATCTAGGGATCGATCAATGTTACTGGTCTGCTTTGCCCACGGGCAGTGGTACGGTGCGGGCCGCCCATGGGGATTTACCGGTTCCAGTCCCGGCGGTATTAAAACTTTGGCAAACTCGCCAAGTACCAGTTTACGACAATGGTTTGACGGGGGAATTGGTTACTCCCACCGGAGCGGCGATCACCGTTACCCTAGCTAGCCAATTTGGCCCTAAACCCCCATTGAATCTGCACAAAGTCGGGCTGGGCGCAGGGAGTAAAGACTTCCCATTGGCCAATATTCTCCGGCTCTGGATCGGAACAGAAATTACGCCCCACAATCACCCCCTATCTTCGGAAGCTCCCTTTGGTCAACTGGAAACCATCACTGTACTAGAAACCCAATTGGATGACATCCAACCCCAGGCAGTGGGTTATCTGCTGGAAAGTTTGCTACACCAAGGGGCGATCGATGTTTTTACCCAGGCGATCGCCATGAAAAAATCCCGCCCTGGCATTTTACTCACTGTCCTCTGTGCGCCAGAAAATCAAAATCACTGCCTCAATTTACTGTTCCGGGAAACCACTAGCCTTGGTGTGCGGGTGCGCCAACAACAACGCTACGCCCTAGAGCGGGAATGGCAAACCGTAGTTATTTCCCATGGTCCCATCCGCATAAAAGTAGCCTACGGTTATCAAGCCGGTAAAAAAATTATTCTCAATGCCCACCCAGAATTTGCCGACTGTGCCGCCCTTGCTAAAGCCACCGGCCAACCCTGGCAGTTGATTCACCAACAGGCGATCGGCGCTTGGTCAAATCTCAACAAAGAATTGTCACCTGAATCTTAATATCAGTATGTCCGAAGCGTTAGAGGGGCATGAAGGCCCTGAAATAAAAAACTCCCGCTAGTTTAAGCAGGAGTGCAATGAAAAGATCACTAAATGGGTTAGAGGGAATTAGCCCCTGCTACCACTTCCAACAATTCTTGGGTAATGGCCGCCTGCCGGGCTTTGTTATAGGACAGGGTCAAAGTCCCGATCAACTGTCCAGCGTTGTCACTGGCATTACTCATGGCTGTCATTCGAGCCGCCAACTCACTGGCGGCGGATTCCTGCAAAGCCCGCAATAACTGGTTGGTGTTGTACAGGGGCAACAGCGCTTCCAGAATTTGCACTGGATCCTGTTCAAAAATCATATCTTGAGGAAAACTTTCCACCGGAGCTTCCACTTTTTCCCGTTCCACTTGGAATTTGCCACCCCTGGTAATCAGGCGGAAAATTTCATCATCGGGGGCTTCCAGTCCCTGGGGAGAGAGGGGAAACAGGGTTTGAACTACAGGTTGGGAGCTAATTAGGGAGACAAACCGAGTGTAAATTAATTCCACCCGATCCACCGTTTCAGATACGAATAGAGCCACTAGGGAATCGGCAATCTGAGCCGCTTCGGATGCGTTGGGAATTTGCTCCAAATTGGCATAGCTGGCGGCTACATCATAGTCCCGCCGGCCAAAATATTGCTTGGCTTTACTGCCCACCAGTACCAGCTTGACGGCAATGCCTTGGTTTTTTAATTCCTTGGCCCGTTGCTCAGCCCGCTTAATTGCGTTGACGTTATAACCACCGCACAAACCCCGATCGCCGGTGACCACCAGAAGGGCTACCGCTTTAGGTTCCCGCTGTTCAAACAAAGGTAATTCGGTTTCCGCAAAGGAAAGACGATTTTGTAGGTTATAAAGGACCTGGGCTAAAGCATCGGCAAAGGGACGGGTAGAAAGCACCTGTTCTTGGGCCCGGCGCACCTTAGCGGCCGCCACCAGGCGCATCGCTTCAGTAATTTTTTTTGTATTTTTGACCGACTGAATCCGGTCACGAATCGCTTTAAGGTTAGGCATAGGACGTTACACCCGTTAAATTTATCTTTTTTAATGTTCTGGAGCCTAAATATGAGTCCCTAAAACCAGGGGCGGGGAAAAGTCGAGCTTAGCCCTAGCCCTTTCCCCAACTCACCGACTTGGGCATTGATTAGGCGGCAAAACCTTGGGTGAATTCTTTGATCCCTTCTTTCAACAAAGTTTCTGCTTCGTCGGTCAAAGCTTTGGAGCTATTGATAATTTCTACGTACTTGGCTTTGTTGGCCTTGAGGTAATCCCGCAGACCCTGGGCAAATTCAGTCACTTTGTCCACAGGAATGGTGTCGATGTAACCATTTAAACCGGCATAGCTAATGGCCACCTGTTCCCACACGGACAAGGGGGAATTTTCTGGTTGCTTCAACAATTGACGTAACCGTTGACCCCGGGCTAATTGGGCTTGGGTGGCGGCATCCAAATCAGAGGCAAACTGGGAGAAGGCTTCCAACTCAGCAAACTGAGCTAGTTCCAGTTTCAATTTACCAGCCACTTTTTTCATGGCTTTGGTTTGGGCGGCGGAACCAACCCGGCTCACTGAAATACCAGCGTTAATAGCAGGACGGAAGCCAGCGTTGAAAAGGTCAGTGGAAAGGAAAATTTGACCATCGGTAATGGAAATTACGTTGGTGGGAATGTAGGCAGATACGTCTCCAGCCTGGGTTTCAATCACCGGTAGGGCGGTCATGCTACCACCGCCGAGGGCATCACTCAATTTGGCGGCCCGCTCCAACAAACGGGAGTGGATGTAGAACACATCACCGGGGTAAGCTTCCCGACCGGGGGGACGACGCATCAACAGGGACATCTGACGGTAAGCCTGGGCTTGCTTGGACAAATCGTCATAGATTACCAAGGTGCTCTTGCCTTGATACATAAAGTGTTCCGCCAAGGTGGCACCCGTGTAGGGGGCCAAATATTGCAGGGTGGCGGGATCGTTCGCGTTGGCGGCCACTACGATGGTGTAGGCCATGGCACCTTTTTCCGTCAGGGTGTCAATGATTTGAGCGACGGTGGAAGCTTTTTGACCGATCGCCACGTAAACACAAATTACGTCTTCGGACTTCTGGTTAATGATGGTGTCAATGGCGATCGCCGTTTTACCGGTCTTACGGTCCCCAATGATCAACTCCCGCTGACCCCGACCAATGGGAATCATCGCGTCGATGGCGGTAATACCAGTTTGCATGGGTTCACAAACGGATTTCCGCTCAATAATCCCAGGGGCAGGAGATTCCAACAGACGAGTGGCGGTGGAAGTGATGGGGCCTTTGCCGTCAATGGGACGACCGAGGGAATCCACCACCCGACCGATCATGGCATCACCAATGGGAATTTGGGCAATCTGACCAGTGGTTTTAACGGTACTGCCTTCTTGGATACCGAAGCCGTCCCCCATCAATACCGCACCGACGTTATCTTCTTCTAGGTTTAGGGCGATACCAATGGTGCCATCTTCAAACTCCAGCAGTTCCTGGGACATTACCTGCTCCAGGCCGTAAATCCGCGCCGTGCCATCCCCTACTTGGAGCACAGTGCCCACATTGGACACTTGCACACTCTGATCGTAGGACTCGATTTGCTGGCGGATAATACTGCTAATCTCGTCGGGTCTAATGCTTACCATAGTCTTAATTTTCCGTTGAAAAAGTGAATATAAAGCGTCGCTGGGCGACGAAAATTAACTGCTAGAGGGTGGCCCCGAGACTCAGACCAACCCGGCGGAGTTGACCCCGTAAACTGGAATCAAACACCTGGGAACCCACTTTGATGACAATGCCACCGAGGATGTCGCCGTCTACGTTGGTTTCTAGTTCCACCGCCTGGGCCCCGGTGAGTTGCTTAACTTTTTCCTTCACCTGATCCTTTTGGGCATCGGTGAGTTTGAGGGCGGAGGTGACTTCTGCCAAGACCGTATTGGTGAACTGCCGCAACAGGGCGAGGTACTGCTCACAAATGGCTTCGAGGAAAACAATCCGGCGTTTATCCACCAACAACATTAAGAAGTTGAGAAGATAGCCATTGCCCCCGTCCCCCAGCACGGAGCGGAGAACGGATTTTTTATCTTCGTCCTTGACTACGGGGCTAGAAAGCACCGCCGACAGATCGGGAGAATCTTGGAGCAGGGTCAACAGAGAGCGCAAGTTGTCCCCGAAAACTTCAGTCAAATTCTGCTGTTGGGCCAATCCCATCAACGCCTGGGCGTAGGGTTCAGCAATCTTACTACTGTATAAGGAACCTTTCATTAGCGACCTCCCAATTGGGCAATACTGCGTTCGATTAACCGATCCTGGGTGTCTTCATTCAGGCGATCGCGCAGGTCAGCTTCAGCCTTGGCCACAGCCTGTTCGGCAATACGACGCTTGAGTTCAGCTATCACCCGTTCCTGCTCAGCTCCCAAATCCTGGGCCGCTGTTTCCTGCATCCGTCGCAGATCCGCTTCCGTCTGGGTCGCAATTTCTTGTTTAGCCACCTCTGCCCGTTGCCCAGCTTCTTGGACAATGCGGGCCGCTTCGGCTTTGGCTTGGGCTAGCTTTTTCTCTTCCTCCGCTAAAATCTGAGCAGATTTACGTTGGCGAGTTTCCGCTTCTTCAATGGAATCAGCAATTTTTTGGCGGCGATCGCCAAGGATTTTACCCAAGGTTTTCGGCGCATAGTAAATAATAATTCCCAGCAAAATGGCCAGGTTAAAGAGGTTGGCTTCCAGAAAATCTAAATTGATTCCAAACCCCCCTTCCCCCGACTCATGGGCTTCGGCCGCTAGGATGAACAAGGTATTAAGCATAATGGCAACTAGGTCTATAGGGCACTTATTTAATCAATTCAGGGCCTAACAATTTGTGCAAAATCTGATTACTCAGGGCCGCCACCTCCTGTTCTAAAGAACTCAGAGCAGACTGCCGTTGGGCCTCAATTTCCTGCGCCGCCGTTTCCTTTTGCCGTTGGGATTCCCGTTGGGCCTCCGCAATCTTTTCCGCCGCCAAACGCCTAGCTTCAGCTTGGGCATCAGCGATCACAGCTTGTGACTGCCGACGGGCATCGGTAATCTGTTGCTCATACTCCTGGGTAATCGCCTTGGCCTTGGCTAACCGCTCCCGGGCATCCTCTTCATTGGTGCGAATGTAATCAGCCCGCTCATCCAAAACCTTATTCATTGGCTTGTAGAAAATAGCATTGAGCAGGAACGCGAGAACCACGAACTGCAATGCCATCAGGGGCAGGGTGGCATCAAAATCAAACATTGTTTTACAAAAACTAGGTCAGGGATTAGCGGAATAATCCCCACAAACCCAACGCATAGCGGATTGGCGGGGGGAGGAGACGCGATCAACTCACGTCTCGGGTTACGAATCCGTCCTTACGCAAAGGGGTTGGCGAACAACAATACGAGGGCAATAACCAGACCGTAAATTGTTAAGGATTCCATAAAAGCCAGGGTCAACAGCAAGGTACCCCGAATTTTTCCTTCAGCTTCAGGCTGGCGAGCAATACCAGAAACGGCTTGACCAGAGGCATTACCTTGACCAATACCAGGGCCGATCGCCCCTAAACCAACAGCAAGGGCAGCGGCAATGACAGAAGCAGCAGCAACGGTAGAATCCATAATTTTTTTCCTTTTAGCTAACAAAACGACAGTAAAGTTTAGGATTTTTGGAGTGAACTTTCGCCAGATTCAAAACATCTCTGGGAAAAGGGCAACTCCTGGGGTGAGCATTGGTCAAGGTAAGCATCGGCTAGGAGAGATCAACCGCAAGGGGTCAAACCACCATGGCCGCAAATATCTTACATCAGAGGGCTAATGCTCTTCACCTTCAGACTCGATCGCCTCATGGATATAGGCTCCGGCTAAAGTGGCAAACACCAAGGCCTGGATCGCACTGGTGAACAAACCCAATGCCATCAGGGGTAAAGGTACAAGTAAAGGGACCAGCAGTACAAGCACTGCCACCACCAACTCGTCCGCAAGGATGTTACCAAATAAACGGAAGCTCAGGGAAAGGGGCTTCGTGAAGTCTTCTAAAATCTTGATGGGTAAGAGGACGGGAATGGGTTGCACATAGTTGGCGAAATAGCCCAACCCCTTCTTACGGAGACCTGCATAGAAGTAGGCCAAGGAGGTAAGCAACGCCAGGGCAACAGTTGTATTGATATCATTGGTGGGGGCCGCCAATTCCGCTCCGTCGGGGATGTGAATTAGCTTCCAAGGCAATAGGGCCCCGGACCAGTTAGATACAAAAATAAACAGAAACAATGTGCCGATAAACGGTAACCAAGGACGGTATTCCTTTTCCCCCAATTGGTTCCGCGCCAGATCCCGGAGGAACTCCAACACGTATTCCATGAGGTTTTGGATGCCGCTGGGAACCCGTTGCACATTTCGCGTAGCCGCGAGGGAAGCAATTACCAGCAATAAAATGACAAACCAAGAGGTTGCAAATGTTTGCCCGTGTAATTTGAGGTTCCCAATTTCCCAATACCACTGCTGACCCACTTCCAGGGCAGCTAGAGGAAACAAATTTAAAACACTCAAACCAGCTAACATTGTTATTCGGTGAGATTGACGGGGTAAAGAGGAAAGCTGTTGGCCCTCAACAAACCTAAGCAACCAGGAGAGGCTCCCTTGCATAAACTAGGAGGTACTATCCTGGGGCCAAGCCAGTCCATAGCCCAGACCTTTCTTCAACCTCTCATCGTCTAATCCGCTGTGGGCGTAAACACGCTTTGCAGCATATAGAAAATGATCGCAGCTTTATAGGTTAGGAATCCCAGAAAAATAGGCAAAACCTCGAGGTTTTCCCTTTGGGTGGCAATGATGATCAGCCCAACAAAAACTGCTAAGCCTTTCACCCCAGCCCGCCCAGACTGGGCTCCGATCCTTTCCACATCTTTTGCCAATAGCTTGAGATATATCAACCCCACCAGTGCTCCGAGCAAATAATTTAAAGCTATATTGAGGGAATAGACCCAGACAACACAGACAAAAATTATCGCCGTAGCTACCAGGGTCCAGGTCAACAACTGCCGTTGCAACCGGTAAAAGTCAGCCATTCCGTTATCCACTACCGTTTCCGCTTCCATAAGCTTCGGGGCAGGGGCACTAGGAAAATTTTGACCCTCGGACGATGGAGTTGGCGGTGTCACACTCTGACTACTAGCAAGGTGAGAAATGGAGTTTGGGCAACGGTCTTCCTTGGTAATCAAGGACCACCTACCCTAAGCCAGAAGCGATCATATCACGCTGTCGCAACGGATTCTTAGTTTTTTGTTTTTTGCCTAGACCCCCGGCAAGGGCGGCAATCCCCCTGGCGATCGCCAAAGAAAATTGCCAAGATCACCCAGGTGGCTGATTCTGATCATTATCCAAGGCCTACCAGTTGCCCCTATCCCGTCTAGCGTTTTTTCCCAGCGGCTATGGTTCTTCCCCCCAATTCTCCCCAGCCCGAGGTCAACGAAGCCAAAAATCCAGACGAAATTAACCAGGAAATTATTACCCATCCCAATCCCTCCCTAGCTCCGTCCGAACAATCAGAGCAAACTTGGCCAATCCATACCTGGTGGCAAGGTACTCGTCAGCATTTCCAAAATCTCCTTCCCCTGGAATATTGGAAAAAAAAGCTTCTGGACCGCCTCTGGGTGAATGAAGCCGAAATTGCCGACATCTTGACCCAATTGCGCCGGGAATTACCCACCACGGAAGCCCTACTGATCGGTAAACCCCAATCCGGGAAAAGCTCCCTGGTGCGGGGATTAACTGGGGCCTCCGCCGCCATTGTCGGCCAGGGTTTCCAGCCCCATACCCAAAATACGGCCCGCTATGCCTATCCTTCCCCCGAACTTCCCCTATTAATTTTCACCGACACCGTTGGCTTAGGAGATTTGGGCCACGACACCCAATCCCTAATCGAGGAGCTCAAGGTGGAGTTGGCGGCCCCGGGGGAAGTTAATCCAGCGGCGAAAATTTTACTGCTCACCGTCAAAATTACCGATTTTGCCACCGACACTCTCCAGCAAATTATTCAGAATTTAAAAACTGCCTATCCGCAAATTCCCTGCCTGTTGGTGG
Organism: Synechocystis sp. CACIAM 05; assembly: GCF_010222815.1. GTDB lineage: Bacteria > Cyanobacteriota > Cyanobacteriia > Cyanobacteriales > Microcystaceae > Synechocystis. Next base: position 172,731 of record NZ_CP019225.1, read on the forward strand.
TGACCTGTCTCCATGAAATTTATCCCCACCCAAGGGATGACCATCCGCCTTATCCCCCCGACCAACCAGAAATAGAACGGGCCTTTGCCGCCATTACCAGCAATTTTGCTCCCTGGGTTGACGGAGCCGTGATGGTGGATTTTACCAGGGAAGAAGATGGCTATAACCCTGAGTTCTATGGTCTAACGACCCTGCGCGATCACCTGGCGGAGAGATTACCTAAAGCGGAAGCCCAAACCCTCCATCAACTGTTGGATGGGGAAACAGGTAAGCGACTGGGCAATATTTACCGGGATGTGGCCCGCCGATATATTTTGGCCTTTTCTGTCATGGCAGGAACTCTGGCTGCAGTGCCTCTCCCCTTTGCAACGATGCCAGTGTTGACGGCGCTCCAAGTTTCCTTGGTGGGACTGCTGGGCAAACTGTATGGCCAAGTGTTAACCCCTTCTCAGGCAGGGGGAGTGGTCAGTGCCATTGCGGGGGGATTTTTGGCACAAGCAGTGGGGCGAGAACTGATCAAATTTGTGCCGGGATTTGGTTCCGTGGTGGCGGCATCCTGGGCGGCAGCCTATACCTGGTCTTTGGGGGAGGGAGCCTGCGTCTATTTTGGCGATTTGATGGGGGGGAAAAAACCAGATCCCCAAAAGATCCAAGCGGTGATGAGAAATGCTTTCCAAGAAGCCCAAAACCGATTTAAAAATTCCCCCAGTGGCCATAATTAGGTTAGGTTTTCCCAAGGCCACAAAAAATTGGAGCGATCACCATCCATGTTCAGATTTGTTCAGGGGCAGGCCCCCCATGCCCTGCACACTTTGGGAACGGGGGCGGCACTTAGTTGGTTTAAAAGTATTTGTCTGATTTTGGCGGATAACGAGATTCAGTGCCGTGTTTGGGCTAAGTTTAACGGGCAATCCCCCTGGCAAAAAGCGATCGCCGACTATAGTCAAACGGGGTTATTGAGCCATTTATATTGGTGTCGTTCCGGGGGGGAACCGGGGCCGGTGGCGGGATTGGGACTGAACCTAAAAACAACCATTAGTCCATTGCTTTTGGAAGTTGATACCCATTGGCAGGGGGAAAGTTTTTTTTGTTTTCTCAGTTCGGACATCAGCCTGTTAATTTTGCTGAATGAATCCCCAGAAAATCCCAAAGTGGTAAATATTTTGCAAAGCTTCTCCCCCCGGTTGATTGGACATTTTTTGAGTCAACTAAAGCAATTATTGGTGGTGGCGGACGATTTACCAGTGGATTTGTTCGCAACGGAAGAACTCCCCCCCAGCGCTGATTTAGATTTGGTTAACCAATTGGTGCAAGGGATGGGACCACCCCTTAGAAAAAGTACGGCCGATGATCCTAAGCCGTCAAATTACACGGCGATCGCCAACTCCTTCGGAATTAGTTTAATTCGAGAATTGGGTATTCCCCTGACCAATGCGAAAACAGCTTTACAATTGCTTGAATCTTTTCAACAAAAAAAGGAACTCCGCCAGCGATATTTAGACTTAATTAGGCAAAACTGCAATCGCCAAACAGATTTGATCACTGGCTTGCAGGACTTGTTGGAAATTGACGCCACTGCCCCCTCCCCGGAATCGGTGCCCATTGCCGATTGCATTAGGAGTGTAATCGGTATTTACCAACCCATTGCCGCTGAAAAATCAATCACCTTAAATTCCACTGTGGTGGAAAACTGTCCTCCGGTGGCCTGTTCTCGGACGGATTTGCAGACCATACTGCAAAGATTGCTGGAAAATGCTCTGCAATTCACTGACCCTGGGGGGCGGGTACAAATTAAAGCCTATCATCAGGGATTTCAGGTGGAAATTGTGGTGAATGATAATGGTTGTGGCATTGCCATGGCGGACATTCCCCATTTATTTGATTGTTTTTTCCGGGGTCAAAATACGTCCTCGGCAACCCAGGGAGCGGGGCTTGGTTTGACCATTGTCCATCGCCTAGTGGAACGTTGGAGCGGCAAAATTACTGTCCACAGTCGCCCCAAACAAGGTAGTAATTTCCACATTTTTTTGCCAGCTATGGTGGATAATTCCCTCGGCCACCGTTTTGTCCTCAGTAACTAGGTTTTACGCTCTGATGTCGTGATTTGTGGGTCTTGATCCGCCGTTGCCAATGTTGTTTAAATCCCGCCGTAATCTGGTTATTCTTCTGGCGATCGCCGTGGTGGCGGTGGCGGCGCTGCTATGGACTGGGCCGGGCCAGGCCGACCATCTGCAAGGGTCCACCTATAGTACTACTCCAGGGGGCTATGGGGCTTGGTGGCAATGGATGGAAAAAGCTGGAACTCCGGTGCAACGATGGCGCAAACCCGGAGACAAGTTAACGACCCTCTCTAGTCCGGCAACTTTGCTGAAAATTAACCCTAGGTCCATCCTCAACTTTTCTCCCTATGATGACGGTGGCAGTATTAACCCCAGCGAATCTGAATGGTTAGCCCAGGGTAATCGTTTGGTTTACCTGGGACGATGGGCGGAATTAACCGATGCTCCCTTTACCCAAACCTTAGTAACAGACCAGGGCCCCATACGCATTCAGGGAAGACGGCGATCGCCGCAGCAGGAAGGCAAAATATTAGCGGACAAATACGGCACCTTAATTTGGCGGCAACGGCAAGGCAAAGGAGAAATTATCTGGGTAGTACCTCCCTTTTTGGCGGCTAATGCTTTTCAGGATGAACCGGCTAACTTTGCCCTGCTCCAATCTTTGCTAACTGAAGGCCATAATCCCCTGTGGGTGGATGAATATTTACACGGCTATAAAGATGCAGAAACTCTCCAGCAGGAAGGGGTGGAATCGGTGTGGGCCTATCTGCAAAACACTCCCCTACTACTCATTTTTCTGCAATCCTTAGTGGTGGTGACACTCCTAGCTATTTTTGGGAATCGGCGTTTTGGCCAACCCCAAACTCCCCCTAGCCTGGCCAGTAACAATAACCAAGCCTATATCAATGCCCTCGCCCAGGTCTTGGAAAAAGGCGATCGCCCCCAATTTGTGGTGCAACAGTTGCTCCAAGCAGAAAGTCCCTCCCTAGAGAGACGATTAGGCAACCTACCCGCAGCCCAGGCCAAGGAGGCAATGGCGGGCTTGCTGACCAACCTTAGCCACCCAGACAAATTACCCAAAAATGAGCGTGACTTACGGGTATGGTTAAAACAATGGCAACAACTGCAAGCCCAACTGCCCCCCTCTAGCTAAAACCTGTTGGGCAATGGCCTCAAACCCAATGCGGTGGAGTGACTACCCATTATTGGGGCTGATTGAGTTAATGTTTTGCGTTTATTTCGGTGTTTTTAGGCATTAATTTAGGGCCTTTGCCAATAAAACCAGCTAAAAGTACCATTGTCATCAATTTTTCGATTTTTCTTTCCCTAGCCAAATCCTATGACCCGTCCTCTGTTTAACGAACTCCGTGGCCATTTGGAAACATTTTTGGTGGGTCAACCCCATCTCATCCAAGAATTACTGGTGGCCTTGTTGGCTGGTGGCCATGTGATCATTGAGGGGGTGCCAGGTACGGGCAAAACTCTGTTGGTGAAACTTCTAGCCCAGTCAATTCAATCCCAATTTAGACGGGTACAACTGACCCCAGATATGTTGCCCTCCGATATGGTGGGGGTAAATGTATTTGACTTCAACCAGCAAGCCTTTAGCCTCAAACAGGGCCCTGTATTTACGGAAATTTTGCTGGCGGATGAAATTAACCGCACTCCTCCCAAAACCCAGTCCGCCCTGCTGGAAGCGATGGAAGAGCAACAGGTGACCCTTGATGGTCAGACCCATGCCTTGCCGCCTTTATTCTGGGTGGTGGCCACCCAAAACCCCTTGGAGTTTGAAGGTACCTATCCCTTGCCGGAAGCCCAACTAGACCGCTTTTTATTTAAGTTGGTGGTGGACTATCCTCCCCAGGCAGCAGCGAAACAGATGTTGGTCAATTTTCAGCAGGGTTTCCACGGCCAACGGCAGGCCCTGGAGCAGTTAACTGCCATTGCCACCGTAGAGGATATTTTGGCCAGCCGGCGATCAGTGGAAGATATTGCGGTGGATGAAAAACTATTGGATTATCTCTTGGCCCTGGTGGAAAAAACCCGCTATCATCCCAATATTCTGATTGGAGCTTCCCCTAGGGCCTCCCTCCGTTGGTTGCAAGCCGCAAAGGCCGATGCTTGGCTTAATGGCCAGGAATATTTACTGCCGGATAATCTCAAAACCGTTGCTCCGCCGTTATTGCGCCACCGTTTAATTCTAAGGCCGGAAGCCCAGCTTGATGGCATTAGCATTGATGAAGTGATCACCGCCATTCTAGAGCAGACCCCGGTGCCCCGTTGACAAAGACAATGGCAAAGTTCCATGGCTAATCCCTCATTCGTTGACGACAAAAGAAGAAGTTTAGCCAAGACCCAATTGTTGCCATAGGGAATTTCCGCCCACAGCCTCCCCCGTTGTCGCTAAGATGGAAACTAAAGCTGTTGAATTTACTTTTAATTTTCCTCTAACTTTTGCATAGGAGTTCAAGCCTAACCATGAGCCAAGCCACCGCCACCCAAGCCAAAGGCATCCAACTTTCCGATGCGGCCCTCAAACACCTCCTGGCCCTGAAAGAACAACAGGGCAAAGATCTTTGTTTACGGGTGGGGGTACGTCAAGGGGGCTGTTCTGGCATGTCCTACATGATGGACTTTGAAGAACCGAACCGGGCAACGGAACATGATGAAGTGTTTGACTATGAAGGTTTTCAGATTATCTGCGACCGGAAAAGTTTGCTATATCTCTATGGTTTAATGCTGGACTACAGCAATGCCCTCATTGGTGGAGGGTTCCAGTTTACCAATCCTAATGCTAATCAAACCTGTGGTTGTGGTAAATCCTTTGGGGTTTAAATTTTCATTCTAGTTTTGGCGATCGAACGGTAAAAACACCAGAAAAAATTAGGGTAGGAGTAGTGGCTCCTGCTCTTTTTTTTTGCTACTTTAGGGAATTTTTTCCCGTACTGGGACTAACTTTTTCGTAGTTGAGCAAGGCAATGCTAAACGTAACCAGGCATACCCCGAAAATTTGGATATTGGTGAGGCTTTCTTGAATAGCTAATCCTGCTAGTACCACCGTCAAAGCGGGATTGGTTGCCCCAATAATAGCCGCTCGACTGGCACCGATTAAATGGATACCCCAGTTATTGAGCACATGGCCCGCCAAAGTAAATAAAGCGGACAACAAGGAACCAATGGTGATGGCAAGCCAGGGTAAATTACCTTCATCGGGTTGCCAAATGATTAGACAAAGAATGGACAGAATTAACGTGGTGGCAAAACTGATCCAGGTGAAGGGAACGGGATGGAGTCTTTGAAAGCTCCTTTGGGCAAATACCGTATAGCCTGCATAGACAATGCCCGAAGCAATGCCTGTGCTAACGCCCAAAACTAAAGTTTGTTGCTCGCCACCGTAGGCATAGGGAATGGTTAAAAATGTGCCGATTAAAGTTAAACCAATCACTAACCAACGCAATAAACTGGGAACATCGTTAAATAACCGCCATGCTAATAATGCAGTAAAGATTGGGTAAGTAAAAAATAGAGTGATGGCGATACCAGTGGGAATAAAGCTAATGGAAATGTAGAGTAAGACTAGGTAGAGAAACATTAAAAATCCACAACCCATGGCCTCCCAAATTACCGGACGATTAACTGGTTGTTTTAGTTGATTAATTTCCCGCCAGGTATTGCCATAAAGACGTTGGGAAATTAAGGCCATGACGGGCACTACCCAAAGCATTCTTAATAGTAGGAGAAGAAAAGAGTGGCTCAGGGTAGGGGTTACAAAACCCCCAACTTGCCAAATTCCCAAAATATTTTGCTGGGAATATAAAATCCGGACAATGACGTTATGAAAACAAAAGAAGATAGCGGCGAGGAGGACTATCAATAGTCCTGTCAGATTAACATTAGATAAAATTCGCATAATTCTTTGGTGCCGCTACTCCGAAATGGGACCATCGTCGTCCCTAAAAATGAACTTGACCAAGGATATGGCGTAGGCGATCGTAGTCATCTTTGAGGAGCAAGCTAAGGTGACGGCCGACGGTTACTAGCCAGGCCCGATCGCCTTGACGGAGTAGATAAATTTCCCTTAGAGCAGCCGCAATCAGAGCATCCACGGGGGCATCGGTAATTTGCAAAAGAATTCGCAAAAAATCAGGGGAATTAGTAAACTCCATTACTTCTTGGCGATCGCACTGGAACACAGCTTGGTGAATTTGGGGCGGACGAGGCGGTAAATAGTGAAACACCCTACCGGAGATGGGACCGCGACCATTAAGACCGGACTCTTGGCTCTGGAAACCCACGATCGCCGCTTGAAATTCCGTGGTTAACATGGCAAAAATTTGGGGCTGCTGTTCCCGCAATTCCCCCAGGGAAAGACCTAGGGCCCTGGCCCGATGAATGGAATCGATGGGCATGGTGGTGGCATAACTAACCACCGCAAAAATGGTATTACCAGAATCTTCATCTGTGGCCTTCACCCAACTACCAAAGGCAGGCATGGTGGGAAAATTCAATTCTTCCGGTTCCAGACATTGGGCTAAAAAGCCAGTGGTGCTGGTTTCAATTACCTCCGCAATATGGTGGGGATGGCGTTCATCAAGGCTAAATTGAACTGGTGACGAGGGCATAAAACTAGCAAAATCAAAGAATAATTATGAGATTTAAGAATTAATTTAGAGTTATCGAGATTTTACTAAAGCTGATTTAAAATTAATTAGATTGAGGTTAAATTAAAACTTCATTAAAACAATAATTAACTAATCGGGCCATCAATGCTACCGGAGAAAAATTGCTTCAATAAAGGGTGGTCAGATTTGTAGGCATCCGCTGTGGAACCATCCCACTGAATTTTGCCATCGTAAAGAAAAATAATCCGGTCGGTGGTGTTATCAATAGTACTGAATTGGTGGGTAACAATTAGGTAACAACAACAAACATGATCTTGGCTGAGCAGGTGACGAATTAAACTCTCGATCCTAGTGGATGCCACCGGGTCTAACCCAGCGGTGGGTTCATCGTAAAGCAAAATATTTTTATATTGCTGATGTTGTTCCGGATTGATGACGATCGCCCGGGCCAAACTGACCCGTTTACGCATGCCACCGGACAATTCTGCTGGGAATCGATCGCCAATGCCCGGCAAGCCCACCAACTCTAAATTTTCTTCCACAATGGCCCTAATTTCCCTCGGCCGTAGGTCTGAATCTCGGTAGAGGGTAAAGCCGACATTTTCCGCCACAGTGAGGGAATCAAACAGGGCCGATTGCTGAAATACTAAACCCACTCCTAAAGCTTTTTCTCCTTCTTCAATGGAACGTTGACGGCGATGACCATGGACAATTACCTCGCCACTGTCGGGGGTTAGTAAGCCGGCCACAATGCGCAAAATAGTTGATTTGCCCGTCCCCGATGGCCCAATTACCCCCACTGCTTCCCCTGGGTAAATTTTCAGGTCCACATCATCGAGGATCACTTTTCGGCCAAAGCTTTGGCTCACGCCGCGGAATTCAATAATGGGCTGGACTGGTTCACTCATGGGCTTTTGAACGAAAGGAGGTGGCCGGCATTAGTAGAGTTAGAGGCTAATTATATTCCTTGGGAAAATTTGGCCCCAAGGCGATCGCCCCGGGAGAGTGATCAGTTTTACCATTGCTATGACTACTTTTTTGACCGTGGTGATGATACACAATCCTTTGCTGGGGGGCACCCAGGGCAATACCAGCCAGCTCAAATGCCTTTTTCATCCTGAGACGAAATTCTCGACCCACGGGCCAATGCTGCCCTGCTTGGGTTTTAATCCATACCTGGAGCCGAATGCCCTTAGAGGCAATGTCGTCCACCCCCAAAATAGCGGCCGGTTCCAAAATTTTCTCTTGCCAAAGTGGATCTTCCCGCATTTGTTCAGAAACTACCCGAATTAAATTGAGGGCTTTATCCACATTGCTGGACTGGTCAATTTCCACAATAAATTCCGCCCGGGACCAGTCCTTGGTCAAATTTTGGACTACGGAAATTTTACCGTTGGGAATGGTGCTCAAACGGCCTTCGGGGCCCCGCAACTGGGTAATGTAAATATTCATATTTTCCACCAGACCAAACACATCCCCAATTTGCACCACGTCACCGATGGCATAGCGGTCTGTCCAAAGAATTAGCGTGCCATTGAGCATATCTTCTACCACGTTGCGCCCCAGAAAAGCTAGCACAAAGGCAACTCCGCCAAAACTAGCTAACACCAAAGGATTAATGCCAAATAGCCAAATGGTGCCTAGAATACCGAGAATGGTCAATAGTACTGAAATTCCTCCCTTGATGGCCGGGGAATAGGTCATAACCCTAAGGGTGTAACGGTTAGAATGCTCATTATAAGATTGCTGTTCCTTCGCCCAATTATTGAGCAAACCATCGACGAAAATACCGCACACCTTATCAATTAAAGTTACCCCGATCCAAAGCAGGGGAAAATACATGGCTTGGCCAATAAATAGCAAAGTAAATGGCCTGGTGGAGGGAAAAACATAGACGATGAAGGCTCCCACAATAAAAATGCAGGAAATTTGGAGCCACAACAAAATCCAACACATCAACACAGCCAAGTTGCGACGTTGTTTGAGCAGGGTTTGTCGCCGTAAATTTGAGCTAGCTAAATCACCGATGTTTTGCCAGGCATGGTTAACCCGGTCCCTGACTTGATCAGCTAGGGGCACATATAGGGGAAAATTCCGCTCCTTGGACGGCGATCCATGACCATTTTGTCCTTCTTCTTCTTGGCGATCGGGGCCAAGTTCTGGAAACTCCGAAACTTCTTGGCTGGCTAGGCGTACTGATTCTGCACTTTCCGCCTCAATGTCTTTGGTGATGGACTGGGCTAAAACTTTTAACTCTTGACGTAGATAGCGGTCCCGACGGTGAAAGAAAGAGCGAATTAAACCCATAATCGTGACGATCGCCAGGGCCACCACCATGAAAGCGCCACTGATGTAATAGCGGTCCCAGGGATGTTGATGATCTAGTTCGTGACCCCATAAAGCCCGGTCAAAACTACCTTGTATCCTGTCGCGCCACTCGTGAGCCAGGAGATTAATGGGCTTACCATTAATAATTTCATCAGTTTGGTTGACCGTAACAATGGTTTGCTGAGCTAGGCCAAGGCTTGGCTGACTAGGCACAAAAATTACCGTCTCATTATTCTGAATACCCACTTCCACATTGGGAGTAAAGGGATGGATTTCATCAACGGCTACATTGCCTAGATTCGGTGCCGGAGAAGAAATAATCCGAATTGCATTCTGGGGCGCTCTACGGAAAGAAGTGGTAGGGGTTCGCCGCTCCACTGAACTGCTTTCCTGGTTGTTTTGGTTAATTTCGGGCGCGGTGGTGGTGGAGTCTCGGGAGTTAGGGAGAGCGGGGCTTGTTCCCTGCCAATTACTTGGGTTGGAGTGATAGCCAAGGCGAGATTCCCTCAGGTCAAACACCTTGGAGCGGAGAAACTGCACGTCCTTCTCGGGAATTTCCACCGTATTTAAGCTAATTAACCGAGAATAGATCGAATTAAAAATCGATTCCACTTGCTTAGCCCGATTTTCAATGGCCTGGGCGGCCGCTTGGGAACTTTCCTCTGGATTGGGAATTAAACCCACAGTGAAGGTGACCTGGGAACTGCCCTGCAAAAACACATCACTGCACCAGAGCCGGCCACAACGTCTTGCTTTATTGGTATCCCACCAAGGGGTGCTAGAAGTATTCTGACTGCCATTGTTTCCTCCCGAAGAAAGGGTTATTTGCGCTGTAGCAGGGGGGATGAGCACCGCTAGGGTGAAGGCCAAGAGACCCAGCAGAATCAGACGCTTGACGGTGGCAAATCGGCAACCCATAGGCATGTTGGGGTTTTTGTAACGTTTTCGTAAAAATTCACCGCCATCTTAGCAGTGAGTACACTTCCAAAATAGTTAATATAAACTATTATTGTTCTCTGGGTTGGCGATTGGGGTGAAAATCGGTTTAGACTCCGTGACAAGCCTGACAAATCCCTGGAGTGGCCAATGATGTCGGGGAGCTTGGGGTTAGAAGTTTTTGGTAGGATAGAATCGATTGTTTGTCCCTATTTCTATGGCTCCTGTCTCCCCCACAGATTTTCCGCAACAATGCCATGGGGCAGTGGTAGGCTTGGGGGGCAATATTGGCCCAGTGCTGGATAATCTCCAAGGGGCGATCGCCGAGTTGGCCTTGGTAGCGGGCATTGAAGTGGAGCGCTGTTCTAGTTGGTACCGTAGCCGAGCTTTTGGGCCGCCGCAGCCCGACTATATCAATGGCTGTGTGACGTTACGGGTCAGTTTATCCCCCCCAGAGTTGTTGCAAACTTTACTGGCGATCGAGCAAAAATTTGGCCGCATTCGTTTGGAAAAATGGGGACCCCGCACCTTAGATCTGGATTTAATTTTCTACGGCGATCGCCAATTGGAACAGGCTAGACTGACCATTCCCCACCCGCAAATGCAATACAGACCATTTGTACTAGTTCCCCTGGCGGAAATTGCCCCGGACTGGGTTGATCCTCGGTCGGGGAAAACCATTATTCAACTAATTGAGCAGGTGGATTGCACTGCGGTTTGGCCAGTGGCTCCAGGGCTGGAACTAGGGGGGAGTCTGGAACCAGAGCAAGTTTTTGCGCCGGGTGCTGTGGCGGTTCACGGATAACATTGTGAAGAGTGCTCCACAAAAACATCCTTGACCGGACGGAAAACTTCAAAAAGCATTGAGTTACAACATTATTCAATAGTTCACTGCCAAGCCAATGGTCACCATGGGAAAAGCCTCCCCCGGAAGCTTATAATGCTTGCAGAGAAGGCTTTTCAGCTGAATCGGAGCGGCGGGATTTGAACCCACGACCCCCACTACCCCAAAGTGGTGCGCTACCAAGCTGCGCTACGCCCCGAATTTCACAGACTCTAATCTTAGTCCTCCCCTGTGGCCCTTGGCAAGTTTTTTGGCAAATATTTTCGAGTGTTTATTTGATGAAATTTATTGGCATTGATTTGGGTTGGCGTTCTGGGGAGAGTGGACTATGTCGTTTGCAACTGCAATCAACCCCCACTGGCGATCGCCTAGGGATTGAAGACCTTACCTGTCGCTTGAGTTTGGAGGAAATTTTCGCCTGGCTGGACAAAGGTTTAGGTGAAGCGGAGGGAGCCATGGTGGCGGTGGATGCTCCGACCATTATTCCCAATCAGACTGGGACTCGTTTGCCCGATCGCCTGACCCATAAATATTTTGGCAAGTACCATGCGGGTTGTTATCCGGCCAATTTGGGCCGACCTTTTGCCGAAAGAACCACCGGAGTGGGCAAATTACTAGAAGAAAGGGGGTTTCTCCATGCCCCGGAGATTCAAGCCCAACGGCAAGGGCGTTACCAAATTGAAGTATTTCCCCACCCTGCCATGGTGCAACTTTTTCAGCTAGAGCGGATCATCAAATACAAGAAAGGGAGTCTAGCCAAAAAAAGACAGGGTTTGCTGGAATTACAGTCCTACATTGAAAATATTTTGCCCCAACTAACCCCGGCTCTGGACCTTACCCTCCCCCCTGGTATGGAACCTTGGCGATCGCCATTGACCTTGAACGGCAAGGAATTGAAACACCAGGAAGACCAATGGGATAGTTTAATTTGTGCTTATATTGGCGCTTATTGGTGGTACTGGGGTCGAGAACGGAACTGGGTTTTGGGCGATGAAAGTACGGGCTATATTGTGGTGCCCACCTTAGGTGCTGACCAACCCGTACCGGATGCAGAGAAAAACTAAAAACTAGCTAAGGATTGCTGTTGGGTCTGACCTTGACTTTGCACTGGCATAGGCGACAACACCGGCTCATTGACAAAGAACGTCTGGGCCATTTTAACCCCCACTTCGTTTACCCTAGCTTGAATCTCCTCCAGGAATTCGTGTAGCCCTTGGCTAATAACATCTTCGATGGTGATGTAGCCCATTTCTCCACAAAGCCGACCCAGGGCCCTCTCTGCCTCATTGCGCCAGGAACCGAGGGGCGTACCAGTAACTTCATGCAATGACTGTTGTACTTGGAGTAGACAAAAATGGATAGAACGGGGAAATTTGGGGTGCAAAATCAGAAAGCTGGCCACGTTGGCAGGGGTAATGCGCCGCTGGCTCTTGCGATACATTTCGTAGGCACTGGCGGATTTGAGTAGGGCAATCCATTCCACCTGATCCAGGGGAGTGCCGACCCATTCCACCGAAGGCAGCAGGTAGTAATATTTCACATCCAAAATGCGGGCGGTTTTGTCAGCCCTTTCCTGCAAACGTCCCATCTGGCCAAAATGCCAAGCTTCGTTATGGGTCATGGTGGCGTCCATAATGCCGGCAAAGCGATGACTAGATAGTTTCACCCGCGCAAAAAAGTCGGCAATGTTGGCCGGAGGGCGATCGCCAGCTTCTTTGACCATAAGGTAAAAGCGATTAATTTCTTCCCACATCTCCGAAGAAATAATTTCCCGAATGGAGCGGGCATTTTCCCTGGCCATGTTCAGGCAGGAAAGGATGGAGTTGGAGTAATGCTGATCAAAGGTGAGGAATTGGATCACATTAGCCTTGGTGACTTCGCCGTAATGCTGTTTGAAAAAGCTCAAATCCCCAGTGGTCATAACCAAAGGCTCCCACTGCTGTTGGGCACCGTAGGGTAAATCCAACATTAGGTAAAGGTTCACATCCACAAAGCGAGCAATATTTTCCGCCCGCTCGATGTAGCGATTCAGCCAGTAAACGGAGTCAGCAACACGGCTTAGCATAGTTTTAGGTTTTTTCCAATTACGGATTACGGATCCAGGGCCCATTGTACAAAGCCGTTGGTGGTTCAATATGTTGCCATTCTGACGAAATTGTCGAGGCTTTTCCCCTGTATAAAAACCTAGTCCGCCCTAAAGCTCCCACTTCCCCCCTGGCGATCGGATCTTTGTGGAAACTGCAGGCTTGGCCAAGCCTAGGGAGCAATACTGCAGGTGAAGCAAAAATAACGGTTTAGACTACCAGGGAGAAGGAAAAACAGTGAAAATGCCAAACTTTGATGGGGTGTTAGAATCGGGCCACATTTGAGCGTTTGGAGCTCCAGGCCATGACCGCCGCCCTCGACCAAATCATTATTTATCCCGATAGTGATGGACAACCAATGGCAGACAATACCCTACAGTTCCGCTGGATTGTACTGATTAAGGAAAATTTGGAATGTGTTTTTCGAGATAGTCCAGATGTGTTTGTGGCGGGGGATTTGTTGTGGTATCCGGTGGAAAGACACCCAGAAATACGGGTTGCCCCTGATGTGATGGTGGTTGTTGGTCGGCCTAAGGGGGAGCGGGGTTCCTACCAACAGTGGCAAGAAGAAAATATTGGGCCCCAAGTCGTGTTTGAAATTTTATCGCCGGGTAATAGATTAAAGGAAATGGCAAAAAAATTGGTCTTTTATGAACAGTACGGAGTAGAAGAATACTACATTTATGATCCTGAACGGGTTGATTTTACGGGATATGAGCGGCAAGGGGAAAATTTTGTTGTGATTGAAACTATTCATGATTGGGTCAGCCCCCGTTTAGGAATACGTTTTGTCCTAACCCAGGAACAGTTGGAAATTTATGATCCCCAAGGAAATCGTTTTTTGACAACAATAGAATTTTCGGAGCGGGCTAAGCTTGCGGAGCAGGAAAATGAACGGTTAAGGGAGTTATTACGACAGGCCGGTATTTCTGATGGATTGAGGTCGAACTAATCGAAGACAATGGGCGATCGCCAGGACGGGGGCAACTTTCCAGAGGTTGCCCTTAACCCCTAAACTAAAGTCTTGACAGATTGAGGTGCAAGCAACGATGAGTCAGGATTTTGATTACGATTTGGTGATTATTGGCGCTGGCGTTGGCGGCCATGGGGCTGCTCTCCACGCCGTTAAATGTGGTCTGAAAACCGCCATCATCGAAGCTAAAGATATGGGCGGCACCTGTGTGAATCGGGGTTGTATCCCTTCCAAAGCTCTCCTCGCCGCCTCCGGTCGGGTGCGGGAAATGTCCGACCAAGATCATTTGCAACAACTAGGTATCCAGATCAATGGCGTTACCTTCACCAGGGAGGCGATCGCTGCCCATGCCAACGACCTTGTGAGTAAAATCCAATCTGACCTGACCAATAGCCTCACCCGTCTCAAAGTCGATACCATCCGGGGTTGGGGTAAGGTATCCGGCTCTCAGGAAGTGACGGTGATCGGGGAGAACGAAACTCGCATCCTCAAAGCAAAAGAGATCATGCTGTGCCCAGGCTCGGTACCCTTTGTGCCCCCCGGCATTGAAATTGACCATAAAACTGTCTTTACCAGTGACGAAGCAGTGAAGTTGGAAACGTTGCCCCAGTGGATTGCCATCATTGGTAGTGGTTACATTGGCTTGGAATTTTCCGACGTTTACACCGCCCTGGGCTGTGAAGTGACCATGATTGAAGCCCTGCCGGATCTGATGCCAGGGTTTGATCCGGAAATTGCCAAAATTGCCGAACGGGTGCTGATTAAATCCCGGGATATTGAAACCTATACCGGCGTATTTGCCACCAAAATCAAAGCAGGTTCCCCGGTGGAAATTGAACTCACCGATGCCAAAACAAAAGAAGTGATTGACACCCTGGAAGTGGATGCTTGTTTAGTCGCCACCGGCCGCATTCCTGCCACCAAAAATTTAGGGCTGGAAACGGTGGGAGTGGAAACCGATCGCCGGGGTTTCATTGAAGTTAACGACCAAATGCAAGTGATTAAGGATGGCAAACCGGTGCCCCATCTCTGGGCGGTGGGAGATGCCACGGGCAAAATGATGCTGGCCCATGCCGCTTCTGGCCAAGGAGTGGTGGCAGTGGAAAATATCTGCGGCCGCAAAACTGAGGTGGATTACCGGGCCATTCCGGCGGCGGCCTTTACTCACCCCGAAATTAGCTACGTGGGCCTAACGGAAGCTCAGGCCAAAGAGCTGGGGGAAAAGGAAGGGTTTGTGGTCAGCACCGCCAAAACTTACTTTAAGGGGAACTCCAAAGCCCTGGCAGAAAAGGAAACCGACGGCATTGCTAAAGTAGTTTACCGCCAGGACACCGGGGAATTATTGGGTGCCCATATCATCGGCATCCATGCGTCCGACCTAATCCAAGAGGCGGCCCAGGCGATCGCCGACCGCAAATCAGTGCGGGAATTGGCCTTCCATGTCCATGCCCACCCCACCCTGTCGGAAGTGTTGGACGAAGCCTATAAACGGGCGGTTTAAACCATGGTCACCATCACCGTTACCCCAGAGCAACTGAGTAGTTTGGACCTTTCCCCAGTGCAATCGTGGCTGGAGCGGGCCATTAGTCTTAACCTGAACCGCATTGACGAATCTGCCCTGGCCACCATCGAAAAACAGGTACAGTTCGACATTCAATTTGCCAGGGAAGAAGGCGATCCCAGGGAATTATCAGAGATTCCCGAAGTTCGTCTGTGGTTTATCCGTCTAGATAGCGTTTATCCCTGGTTTCCCCTGTGTTTGGATTGGCAGGCCGGGGAATTTACCAGGTATGCTGCCATGCTGGTTCCCCACGAATTCCATCGGGTGGATGGCATCCAGTTCAATCCTGAAGCTCTGGATCTGTTCATTATGGGTAGGGTATTTGTGTTAGCGGACTGGTTAAAAAAATATCAACTCCCAGCCCAGTTCCGCCTCAAGTCCTTGGCTCAACTGTTGGGCTACGATTTGGACGACAATTTTTTGGCCCAGTTGTAGGGGAGTTTGCAAATAGGACGGACTAACCCCGGCCCCTAGCCTAGGGTGGGGAAATTTCGTGAGAAAATATGGAGCTATGCGTAACCAAGATGATCTGCTACTGGAGGATTCCTGGGTTGATCCCCTGGATCAATTAGATGACGACGTAGCCCCTCCACCTCCGGACCCTGATGAAATGTTGGTGTTTCTGACCAGTAGAGAAGCCCCACAGAGGATGCTGGCGGCCCGGGCTTTTTGTGAAATTGCCGATCGCCGGGCGGTGGAGCCGTTGATCAATTTATTAGGGGATAGCTGTCCCCTGGTGCGGGTGAGTGCGGCCTATGCGTTGGGGCGTAATACGGACCCGACCATAGTGGAACCGCTAATTCAAAGTTTGCAAACAGATTTCAATGGTTATGTCCGCAAGGGATTGGTCTGGGCCTTGGGAAATTGTGGCGATCGCCGGGCCCTAGCGCCCTTGATCCATGCCCTCAAAACCGACATTTCCGCCGTGCGCCTCTGGAGTGCCAGCAGTTTGCCTAACATTGCCAAATTGGCCTACGAAGATGTGATTGCCACCATTCCCCCGTTGATTGAGGGACTGAGGAGGGACAAAATGGCCGCTGTCCGCAGTAACTGTGCCTGGGCAGTGGGGCAACTATGCCGGGAATTGCCTTCCAATGTGGTCTATGCCACGGCGATCGATGCCTTGCTGGAAGCCCTAGTGGAAGATGAAGATTTTGGCGTCAAGGAAGATGCAAAATCCGCCCTACTGCGACTGGGGGACGCTCGGGGACTACAGATGATTGAAGACCTGGAAATGGACGGACTGATCTAATACGTCGATTGGTTTGTAAAGATATGCAAAGGGAAATAATTAAAAATTAACTAAAAATCAACACACCATGGCACAACCTTTGATTTTGGGGGTCAGCGGTGCCTCTGGGCTAATTTATGCCGTCAGAGCCATCAAGCATTTACTGGCGGCGGATTACACCATCGAACTGGTGGCTTCCCGAGCCAGCTACCAAGTTTGGCAAGCGGAACAAAATATTCAAATGCCAGGGGAACCCTCCGCCCAGGCAGAATTTTGGCGCTATCAGGCTGGGGTAGAAAAGGGTGGCAAACTGATTTGTCACCGTTGGGGAGATGTGGGGGCCACCATTGCCAGTGGTTCCTACCGTTGCGCCGGCATGGTAGTGCTGCCCTGTAGCATGAGCACCGTGGCTAAATTGGCGGTGGGCATGAGTTCCGATCTATTGGAGCGGGCGGCGGATGTGCAAATCAAAGAAGGTAAACCCTTGGTGGTGGTGCCCAGGGAAACGCCCTTAAGTTTGATCCATCTGCGCAATCTCACTAGTTTGGCCGAGGCTGGAGTCCGCATTGTGCCCGCCATTCCCGCTTGGTATCATCAACCCCAATCGGTGGAAGATTTAGTGGATTTTGTGGTGGCTAGGGCCTTGGATCAATTGGCGATCAACTGTGTGCCCCTCCAGCGTTGGCAAGGGGGTATGGAAGGGGAGTGACGGATTTACTTAGGCTCTGAGGGTAAGTCCTTCTGATGAGTCGATTATGAGGGAAGTGTAAGTCCAAATCCCCCAACCTTGCCGGAGCTTTAGTGAAAATAGTTGGGGGACAAAGGCTTTAGTGATCGCTCGGTGCGCCATGGTTGGGATTAGCCGTTAAGCTAGAGAAAAACCGCCCAGTGTCGGCGGCTGTGGGCAAAGTTTGGCATTGCCGCCAGAAAAGCTGACGGGAGGTGGTTAATTGATAAGCGGTTGTCAAGCGGTTTGTTCTACAGATTCTTACCCTCCACCCAACTGTAAACACCATGGCAAGACGTAAAAAAACTTTTCCCTGTGGCCATAAGGGTTATGGTCAAGAATGTCATCGCTGTGTGCAAAAACACATTGACCAAGAGGAAAGGAAACATTCCCGCGACGCTTGGAAAGCCACCTTTGCTGAAGATCCCATTGATCTGACCCATCTACCCAGAAATGTGGTGCTCAAAGCCAGACAAATTCTCGCAGGTTTGGCCAATCAACATGACTACCGCGAGTTTTACGGCAAACGTCTTAGGCACGATCGCCTAGTGATCAGTATTCCAGTTACTAGACATTACCGGCTTATTTGTCAGGACGATGGCGATCGCCTAGAACCAAAAGAAATCGTCTCCCACGAAGATTACAATGTATGTAAGCCAGGGCATTGAGCAAATCCCTTGGCCTGGCGGAGAAACTGCCTAAATTTGCCTCAATTATTGCCCATTGCCCCAAGCCTTGGAGGGTTACCTTGTTCAATAGAATTCTCGCTGCCTTGGATCTGTCCCCCGCAGGTCAAGAAGTTTTAGAAAAAGGTTTATCCCTCGCCAAGGTCTATGGCGCTTCCCTATTGTTGCTTCATGTCCTGTCGGCCGAAGAAGAAGGTAGTCCCCTACCCATCCCCGTCAATATGGATGAAATTTACCCCGCTGCGGGTAATGAGTTGACCATGGAGGTGTGGCAACAGCAATGGCAAACCTTTGAACAAGAAGGGTTAGATACCCTGGAAAAACGCCGTCAGCAAGCACTGGCTTTGGATATTGAATGCCAGGCGGAACAAATTTTGGGCAGTCCAGGTAAAATTATCTGCCAGCGTGCCAAACAGGATAATAGTGACATCATTGTGGTGGGGCACCGGGGCCGGTGGGGACTAAGCGAAATTCTCCTCGGTAGTGTGGGGAACTATGTCTTTCACCATGCCCACTGTTGCGTGTTTGTGGTGCCAACTCCGGACTGAGAGGCGATCGGACCCTGAAGTTAACCGGCGATCTTCCCAAAGTTAAATAAAACCATCCCCTGAGCCATGCCATCCATGAGTAACGATTCCATTGTCCGCCACGTCCTGGTCATTGAGGATCAGAAATCTCGTCGCATTGTTTCCCTAGAAGAAAACACCTACGACATCGGTCGGGACCCCAGCAGTGCCATCCCCATTTACGATCGCCAAGTTTCCCGTCACCACGCAACCCTGATCCGGGTTAACGACTATCAGAATCATCAATACACCTATAGATTAATTGACGGTAATCTCCAGGGAAAACGCAGCACCAATGGCGTGGTGATCAACGGTCAATATTGTCTTTCCCATGAGTTGGAGCACGGGGACGTAATTCGCTTTGGCAATCAGTCCAAAGCCAGCTACCACATTATGAATCTGACCACAGAATCGGAGGAGCAACCCTACGGAGCCGAACCTGTGTCAGTGGCGGCCAACCCAATCATGGGGGAAACCTATGTGGACCCCCTAAACTTTGCCATGGCTGACCACGGCTATGGAGAAGGGGCTGGATTTGACCATGAAGCGGTAGAAGTAGAGGAAGACTCTTCCTTTTCCACAGCGGTGGTCTATAACGATGAAATACCAGATGTCAGCCGCAGTGCTCCATTACCAAGTCATCGTCCACCGGCTTCCCTCAGCGAAAATAGTACCCAGTTAATTGTTGAGTTAACCACTGCGGGGCAGGTGCTCTACGCCAACGGGGCAACCAAAGCCTTATTTCCGGAACTAATGGCCATCCAGGCCCAACATCCCCTGATCCAAGGCCTCTCAAATTTATCCCTCACCAGGGAGGGCTTGCAGTTGGAACGGGATATTGCCATCGGCCAACAAATTTTTCATCAGCGGATTTTCCTTGGGCCAGACCGGAGCCGGTTACAGTGCTACAGCGAGGACGTGACCGAGTATCGCAAAATGGAGCAGGGGCTAAATGATCTCCACCATCGTTTGCAAGCCTATCGGGAATATAGCGCCACAGGTTTTCTGTTGGTGGATGCCCGCACCAAAACTGTGGTCGAAGCTAACAGTGCTTTTTGTCAGTTATTGGGCTATGAGGAATCGGAGGTTCTCGATTTCACCCTTTATCAGTTGATCGCCGCAGAACGGCCGGTGATTGAAGAACTATTAATTAACCTGGAAACCCAAAACTATCTATCGGTACCAGAACTAGAGTACCGCAACCGGGAAGGGCAAACGGTACAAGTCAAGGGGGAAGTGTATCGCCTACCGTGGGAGGACAGGGAGGTGTACTGTTTTGTCATGCGCACTCCCCGGGGTCGCCAGGGGTATTCAGAAACCTTGGCTAACCAGGCGTTGTATGACCCCATTAGTAAACTGCCCAACCGGGTAAATCTACAAAAGGAACTATCCCTCGCCATCGATGCGGCAGCCCACCACCAGCATCTCATGGGGGTGATGTTCATCCATTTAGAAATTCTCAATCGCATTAACCAGGCCTATGGCTTTGGCTTTGGGGATGAAGTATTTATGGCCTTCCACGGGGCGATCGCCGACTGTATGCGTTCCGGAGATACCGTAGGGCAATGGGATAGCAACACCCTAGTGATTATTCTGGCCAAGATAAAAAGCCCCCAGGATTCCATTCGTCTAGCGGAAAGAATTCTAGACCGCTTGAAAAATCCCATAACCGTGCGAGAAAGGGAATTTATTTTTAATATTAACATTGGCATTTCCGCCTACCCCAACGATGGTAACCGGGCCGAAGATTTACTCTCTCGAGCCAACGCCGCTCTGCAAAAATTGCGCCAAACTGGTTTTAATCATTATCAGTGCTACGATCCGAAATTTAGCACCGCCGCCCTCCATCAAGCCCGCCTAGAAAACCTTCTTCAACAGGCGATCGCCAAACGGCAACTTACCCTGCAATACCAACCCCAAATCCATCTCCAAAGTGGGGAAATCACCGCCATAGAAGCCCTACTCCGTTGGGAACATCCAGAAGTAGGGGAAATTGCCCCAGAAAAAATCATCCCCATTGCCGCCCGTAGCAATCTCATTTTTGAACTCAGCGATTGGATTTTTCGCACCGCCTGTCAACAAAATTTGGAGTGGCAAAAGGATGGTTTACCCCCTCGGGCGCTCGCCATTAATCTATCAGCTCGGGAATTTTATCGCCAAGACCTAGTGATGATGGTAGGTAAAACCCTAGAGGAAACCGGCTTAGATCCCCAATGGTTGGAGCTAGAAATTACCGAAAATACTCTGAGGCAACAACCAGCCAAGGCCCTGGCCATTCTCCAAGACCTCAAAACCTTTGGGGTTAGAATTGCCCTAGATGACTTCGGCCTAGGCCAAATGGGCATTGGTTTTGTCACCCAGTTTCCCTTCACCACCATCAAAATTCATCAAGGATTCATGGCCCGCTTGCGGGGCACCTCCCAGGAAATGGCCATTCTCCAATCCATATTTGCATTAAGTCAGGGCTTCCAATATCGTCTGGTGGCCGAAGGGATAGAAACCGATGCCCAACTGAGCTTGATCAAGCAACTACAATGCCAGGAAGTACAAGGATTTTTGTTGAGTCGCCCCCTGCGGAAACGGGAAATGGGACAATTTTTACAGAAATAATTACACCAAAGCTAAGTCCTATACCCACTTTTAAAACTAACCGCAACTTGCCATCATTGATGACCCGCCCAAACCCTTAATAAAGTTTGTCTAAGAAGTACGATCCAACCGTTAGGGGTTATGTCACACTAGAGGTAGGGTCGCAATTTAGCCAGATTTTGTCTCCATCATCGGGTCAAGATACATATTTCCCTTGCCCATCCGCCCATCCTTGCTGTTATGACTAACCTGCCTGAATTTCGACATATATTTGTGATCGAAGATCAAAAAGCCCGTCGTATTATTTCCTTGGACGAACCCACCTATTCCATTGGACGGGAATCCAGCAATGATATTGTCATTTACGACCAGGTAGTATCCCGCCACCACGCCACCCTAATTCGCATCAAACCCACCTCCCAAAATGAAGGTTATTCCTACCGGATTTTAGACGGGGATTTGGAGGGCAATCGCAGTACCAATGGTCTGATTATCAATGGACAGGATAGTGAATCCCACGACCTGCAACACGGGGATGTGATTTTATTTGGTAGTCAGTCCAAGGCTAGTTACTACATCGTTTCCACTTCTTTGGAAATTGCCATGTTCAACCCCCTGGAGGCCATGTCCTTAGAAGACTTGTCTCGCCAAAGTTTGGGGGATTACACCAGTAAGTCCACCATTATAAATGAGCAGGAACAGGAAGCATCCCGTTTGGCCCCTAGTTCTGCTGATTTAGTGCGTTTTTCTTCCTTTGCTGAGCTTAGTCCCCATCCCATTGTGGAAATTGATTTCAATGGCAAAATTGTTTATCTAAATCCGCCGGCAAGTATTAAGTTTCGGGATATCAATGACCTAGGCGTTAGCCATCCTATTTTAGAAGGTCTGCTCAACCAAGCCCAAAATGTACGGGGCAATTTGCTTTTGCGGGAGGTGAAAAGTGGCGATGAATGCTATGAGCAATACGTCCATTATCTGACTGAAAATCAAATTATTCGTAGCTACTTAATTGACATTACCCGACGGCAACAGGCAGAAGATAGCTTGGCCCAACATACTTTCTACGACCCCATGACTGGGCTACCCAACCATGCTTTTTTTGAGGAGCAATTGGCGATCGCCTTGGCGAAGGTACAGCGGGATCAAAGTCGGCTGGCTATCCTGTTCCTCAATTTTTATAATTACGAGCGGATGATCAATGCTTTCGGACTAGGGTGTGGAGAAATTTTACTCAAAACCGTAGCCAAACGTCTGAGCCAGTGGACAGAAAAAAGAGGCTTGGCCTGTCGTTGGCAGGGAAAAGAATTTGCCATTCTGCTCAAGGAACCGGGGGACAATCAAGCCTTGACGGAAATGGTGAAGGAAATGCTGGCCATGCTGGAAGAGAGCATTGACGTGGCCAAACAAAAAATTCACCTCAAGGGTAAGGTGGGCATCGCCGTTTACCCCGATGGGGGTACTGATGGGGCTACCCTATTGAAAAATTCCCACACTGCTCTAGAACAAATTAAGGAAAAACATTTTGACTCCTTCGCTTTCTTTAACGAAAAGGCCGCCTCTAAAGCTAACCTGTTTTTCCGACTGGAAAACCTACTCTACGAGGCCCTGGACAAGCATCAGTTCTACCTAACCTACCAGCCCATCCTCCATATAACTACAGGGGAAATTACTGGCATGGAGGCTCTGTTGCGTTGGCACCATCCCGAAATTGGCGAAATTTCTCCGGTTAATCTGATTCCCTTAGCAGAAAAAACTGATTTAATTGTACCCATCGGCGAATGGATTCTAAGGACGGCCTGCCAACAGAATCGGCAATGGCAAGGGGCCGGGATTCCCCCCTTACCTGTATGTATTAACCTCTGCCTCAACCAATTCCAAAATCCTCACTTGATTGCCAATATCCAAAGTATCCTAGAGGAGAATCAGTTGGAGCCCCACTGGTTGACCATTGAGGTGACTGAAAGCATCATTATGGACAACATTGATTATTCTCGCCGGGCCATCGAACAGTTGGCCACTATTGGTGTTAATCTTTCCCTCGATGACTTTGGTATTGGCCTAGGCACTCTGTCCTGCTTGCAACAGTTTAAGATTCCCACCGTCAAGATCCACGAGTCCTTTATCAAAGATTTGGAGCAGAGTCCCGTCAACGAAGCGATCATTACCAGCATTATGACCCTGGGGAGAAAATTGGGTGTTCGCATCATCAGTGAAGGCGTAGAAACTCAACAGCAGTTGGAAGTACTACAAAAACTGGAATGCCAGGAAATACAAGGTTTTTGGTTTAGTAGGCCCCTCAAAGTTGATGCCGCGACGGAACTTTTGAGTCAAAATAAGATTAAGGCTGATCCTCTGGCATAACTTAGAATTAATAGATCCCAGATTCTCTATGAAGCAACACATACTAGTTCTAGAAGATGCCAATCAAAGAAGAACAATAATCTTAGACGAGCAACAGTATTCCATTGGTCGCCATTCTGGTACTAGCATCCAGATTCACTCCCGGCAGGCTTCCCGGCACCATGCCACCCTGATGCGGAAGACTAATAGTAAAACTAACGAAGAGTGTTTTTGGATTATTGATGGGGATCTAGAGGGCAATAAAAGTCAAAACGGCGTCTTTGTGAACGGGGAAAAACGCCTCATTCACGAGCTAAAAAATGGTGACCTGATTAATTTTGGCTGTAGCATCAATGCCAGTTACCACGTTACTGGAGAGGGGTTTGGGGAGTCTTCCTCCCAGCCAGTGGAAATATTGCCCCAGACTTCTCCCTATAATGAGGCGGTTTCCGCTCAGATTGCCTCCAGCTATAACACCAGGGAAGGGGTTGATTTGTTGGCTGGCTCCAATGATGAAACGTTTCACGAGCAATCCTATCTGGATACGGCAACGGATTTGCCCAATCAGACTCTGTTTTTGGAGTACTTAAATATTGCCCTTTCCAATGCCCGTCGCCACCATGCCCAGGTGGGGGTTTTACTCTGCCAGATTAATAATTGGTCTGATCTCAAGCGCAAACGGGGAGACGCGGTGGCCAATGCTTTCCTACAGGAAGCGGGGCAAAAACTGAAGTCAAATTTGCGCAATGGAGATATTGTTTCCCGTTGGGATAAAGATGAGTTTATTTTTCTGGTGTCCAAGGTACAGGATACTAGCAGCCTGTTGGGAATTGCTCAACGCTTGATGAAACCGGTTTTAGCTCCGGTGACGGCGGGGGGAAGACCGTTCCAGCCAGAAATTACCTACGGGGTGGCCCTCTATCCGGTGGATGGGGAGCAGGTGAATGACTTGATCGGTCACATTAGGGAAAATTTACAGCAGTTGTTACCCCAACCCACCAACCCGGGGTCAGGAGAGGCGGATGACCATATAGAAACAGCGGTGGATGTGCGCATCGGTGCCCCCCAGCCGGTGCCAGGACTTTCTGACTCTGATCAAAAGCGTTTGGCGATCGTAGAAAAGCGTTTACTACGGGCGTTGGAACAACATGAGTTGGAATTGTACTATCAGCCCCAGATTAATTGGCGTAAAAAAACTATTGAGGCCATGGAGGCGTTTATCCGTTGGCAACATCCCCAAAAGGGCCTACTGCCCCCGGGACAGTTTTTGCCGTGGAGCGACCAAACGGAATTTATGGTGCCCCTCACTCGGTGGATTTTAGAAACTGCCTGTCAACAAAATGTCCTGTGGCAACAGCAATTGCAAACTCCTTTTCTAGTTTCCGTTAATATTTCTGAAAAGCAGTTTTATCATCCTTTACTTAAAAATATGGTCATGGAGGCGATCGCCATGGCCAAGATGGAGACCCATTACTTGGAGTTAGAAATTCAAGAATCCACTGTGATGAAGGATTTTGGTCTGGCACAGCAAATTATCACCAACTTACATAACTACGGTGTGGGTTTTTCCCTGGATGATTTTGGCACCGACTATATGTCCCTCCGTTGTCTCCAGGATTTACCTTTTCAAAAGCTAAAAATTGACAAATCCCTAACGGCACAGTTACTAGAACAAACCGATAACGTTCCTAATTTAACCATGATGGAAACCCTGATCAGTCTTGGTAAAACCTTCAACCTGAAGGTGGTGGCTGAGGGGGTCGAACAGGAGGAACAGATTAACGTTTTAGATAGCCTCAATTGCTTTTTCATGCAGGGCTATTGCTTCAGTGAACCGTTAAATATTCTGGCCGCCAATAGCTTTTTGCACAAATACATTGCTGGTAATTAGAACGTGTTTGGCAAGTTTTATTCCGCCCCCTAAATCTCCCAATAATGGGAGACTTTCACTCAGTTTCCCCCCAAAATTGGGGAGCCAGGGGGGCTTTTCAAACAGGCTCTTAGGTTTAGTTTTAGAAGCTTTTTGCTCCAGAGGAGGCAACGGTAGGATAGACTGAATATTACAAATTGTTAATGCGGACCTTGAAGCCGCTTGCCCGTTATGTCTCTTCCCATCCGCAATGTCGCCATCATTGCCCACGTTGATCACGGTAAAACCACCCTTGTTGATGCTCTATTGAAGCAATCAGGCATTTTCCGGGAAGGGGAAGACGTGCCGGTGTGTGTGATGGACTCCAACGATCTGGAACGGGAACGGGGTATTACCATCCTCTCGAAAAATACGGCGGTCCGCTACCAAGATACGTTAATTAATATTGTCGATACCCCTGGCCACGCTGATTTCGGCGGGGAAGTGGAACGGGTGCTGGGTATGGTAGACGGTTGTGTGCTGATCGTGGATGCCAACGAAGGCCCCATGCCCCAAACTCGGTTTGTGCTCAAAAAAGCCCTAGAAAAGGGTCTGCGCCCCCTGGTGGTAGTTAATAAGATTGATCGTCCCCGGGCCGACCCCAACACCGCCGTGGATAAGGTATTTGATCTATTTGTGGAACTGGGGGCAGACGATGACCAGTGTGATTTCACCACTCTGTTTGCTTCTGGTTTAGGGGGCTTTGCTAAAGAAAGTCTGGACGACGATTCCGAGGATATGAAGCCTTTATTTGAGGCGATTTTGCACCATGTGCCGCCCCCGGCCGGTGATCCCAGCAAACCCCTCCAGTTACAAGTGACCACCCTGGATTATTCCGATTATTTGGGACGGATTATCATTGGCCGCATCCATAACGGTACGGTTAAAGCGGGACAACAGGCCGCCTTGGTGAAAGAGGATGGTTCGATCGCCAAAGGAAAAGTTAGTAAACTCTTGGGTTTTGAAGGGTTGAATCGCATCGAACTGCCAGAAGCCAGTGCCGGCTACATTGTGGCGATCGCCGGTTTTGCTGATGCCAATATCGGTGAGACTTTGACCTGTCCCGACGAACCCCAGGCTCTGCCCCTGATCAAAGTGGATGAACCGACTTTACAAATGACCTTTTCGGTCAATGATTCTCCCTTTGCGGGCCAAGAAGGCAAATTTGTTACCTCCCGTCAGATTCGCGATCGCCTCAATCGGGAATTGGAAACCAACGTTGCTCTACGGGTGGAAGATGGGGAAAGTGCCGAGCAATTTTTGGTCTCTGGTCGGGGGGAATTGCACCTCGGTATTTTGATTGAAACCATGCGACGGGAAGGTTATGAATTTCAAGTGGCCCAGCCCCAAGTGATTTATCGCGAGGTCAACGGTCAACCCTGTGAGCCAGTGGAATATTTGGTTTTAGATGTACCAGAAGCGGCGGTGGGAGCCTGTATTGAACGGCTGGGACAACGACGGGGAGAAATGCAAGATATGCAAACCAGCGTCAACGGCCGCACCCAATTGGAATTTGTCATTCCGGCCCGGGGTTTGCTGGGTTTCCGGGGGGATTTTATCCGCATCACCCGGGGGGAAGGCATCATGAACCACAGCTTTTTGGAATACCGCCCCATGAGTGGTGATTTGGAAACCCGCTATAACGGTGTCATGGTAGCCTTCGAGGAAGGGGTGGCCACATTCTATGCCATGAAAAATGCTGAAGACCGGGGCGTATTTTTCATTACCCCTGGCACCAAGGTTTACAAGGGCATGATTATCGGTGAGCATAACCGGCCTCAAGATATTGAACTGAACGTTTGTAAAACCAAACAGCTAACCAACCACCGTTCCGCCACTGGGGACGAATTGGTGCAACTCCAAGCGCCGGAAGACATGAACTTAGAACGGGCTTTAGAATACATTGGTCCCGATGAACTGGTGGAAATTACGCCGGAATCCATCCGTTTACGGAAAGTAGCCCGCAAAAAGTTGGTCAAACGTTAACAGAACAATGGGGCTTTGCAAGGTTTTAAAGGGGCAGAAAGGAACACCAATCCAGGCCTAGTAACTTTCTATCCCTTTGGTTCAGTTATAGCCAATTCAATTAAGATCGTGTTTGGAAAGCCCCCCCTGGCCCCCCAAGTTTGGGGGGAAAGTAAGTCAAAGTCCCCCAGCATTGCCGGAGCTTTAGTGAGGAGATTTAGGGGGCAGAATCAGACTTTATAAACAGGTTCTAAGAATAATTTAAACAGGCTAACTAAAGTGGTCTTGGTAAAAGCTTTACAGCAAACGCTGCCTTCTTAGTCTGATTTGAATTAGCCATAACTCTCTTGTTTGGGCAAAAGAATTCCGTACGAGGAACTTTGGGAAAACGGGGAATTTGATGCGGGCGAATGGCGGCATTTTGTACCGCTCCGGTTTGGTCCAATTCCCAAACGTGCACCAAGAAATTGGCAGGCATGGGGAAAGGTCAAACTCTCTCCATCGTGGGCTGGGGCCGACTGATAAGAATATCCAACAACAGTTGCATTTGATAAAGATTAAGGTAGGTGGGAAAATCTAAATGTCCTTTGAGAAGCATTTCCCGATAAATTTCCTGGCATTGCTGCAGATGTTCTACCATCCAAGGGGCATTATTGCTGCGGTATTGCTGGACTTCTGTTAAACCGCCAATGATTTTGCTCAAATCCTGGTCCTGTTGGTGATTAATTTCCGTACGACATTGTTCGATAAAAACCTCGTTCATGCCCTCAATTTGTTGATACAAATCCGGCGCTAAATTGCCTTCAATCAACATCAAGCGATAGCTTTGTTTTAAACTTTCAATTTCCCTTAACGCTTCCTGGGGATTTTCCTGGGCCGTTTCCCGCAAATCGGCGATCGCCTGACGGTGGCCCACTAGGAACTTTTCCGTTTTCCGTTTGCGCCAACCCTGGAGCAAAAAGCCAATGGTGGTAGTGCCCAACAGCATAATGGAGGCGGCCTGGAGGGGTTTGTTCTCCTGAAGATAACGTAACCAAGCAATGCGGGGGTCTCCCTCCCGATAGGTACGCATAGCGGCGGGGTGAATATACAGCAAGCCTTCATAAAGATTAACTGAACCATTCTCCGTTGCCAATTTGGGGTAAAACGAAGCGAATTGCCTAGAATTAGCAAAAATTGCCCAGGTCATTAAAGCCACTTTTTCCCGATTCATATTGGGTCTGGTCAATAAGGCCCCTCCGGTGGAAATGGTCAGAATATCTTCCGAAGGAAATGGGGGCAACGCACGGTAGGTACCCTGGGGAATATAGGCTTTGCGGTAGGATTCAGGAAATTGCAAAGTCAGGTAATTAATGAAGCTTTCGCTCAGGGGCACAAAATCAACATTTTCCACAATGGTCAATTGTTCCCGCACTTCATCGCTGGCTTTAAACGGCCCCACGTACACCATGGCATCCAAGGGACTATTGGGCGCAACGAAATTTTGCAAGCCCATACTCAAACCTAACTGGGTATAGGGTTGAATGGTCAAATTGGTGGAATCAAATAAGCGGGTGGCGGTGAAGTTGATGCCACTAGCTGGGGGGCCAATGCTGACTTTTTTACCCTCTAGATCTCTTAGGGTATTCACATTTTGATTTTTGCGGCCAACGATGTGGGCATATTCTTCAGTCAGAATGGCCACGGCAGCTACATCCCCTGCTTTCATGGCTTCGCTGGCCACGTCGAGTTGCACCATGGCAAAATCCACTTCCCCGTCCAATAGCCGTTGTAAATTTTGTTGGGAACCCTGGGAATCTTTGTTGTCCACCACCACAAGGTCAACGGTGGCCGCTGATTCTTGGATTTGTTGGCCAATGCGAACATAGGCGCTGAGCCCATTGCCAGTGGACAGGGTCACGGTGGCGGGTTTCCTGGTAGTGCAACCGACAAACACCAAGGGAAAAAGGGCAATCACAACCACAGCCCAGGGCAGTCGATTTTGGAGTAATTTCTGTAGGGAAAGATTATTTGCCAATGGGGACAGATTAAAAAAGTTCAAAACTGGATTGGGTATAAAAGCTATTGGCCCATGGGGGAAAGGGAAAATTCGGCTATCTCCAACCAGTCCTTAAAATTTATTGGAATTTAACTGATTATTTTAAGGATGGAATCCCTTGAAGATGGGCCGACCTCACCCCACTATGGTAATGGTTGCAAGAGGATTAGCCATTGTTCCAGGAATCAAGCTGATTTCCATGCCTTCTTTGGCGATCGCCGTGGCGGGAAATTGTTGTTTAGCTCGGTCCCATATGACATCCAACATTGAATCATCATGGCCAGGATCGTGGTGGAAGAGGATTAATTGTCTTACCCTGGCGGCCTGGGCCACCTTCACCGCCTCTTGCCAGGTGGAATGGCCCCAACCGACCTTGCTCATCTGGCGATCGTAATATTCTTCGTCGGTATAGGTGGCATCAATGATCAACACATCTGCATTCTGGGCTAAAGCCAATACATTGTCATCCAGGCGATCGGGAAAATGTTCTGTATCAGTGATAAAAGCCACTGTAATGCCTTGCCAACTTACCCGATAACCCATGGCTTCCCCTGGGTGATTTAAGGGCCGGGTCTGCAACTCAATGTTACCAATCACAACATCTTCCCCCACCTCCAAATCGTAAAAGGCCACAATGCCCTGCATCGTTTGCAACGGCACAGGAAAATTGGGGTGCAACATTTGCTCATGGAGCCGTTGTTCAATGGTTGTGCCATCGGGGGTCGGTACACCATAAACTCGAAAAAAGTTACCGGGCCGGAAAGCAGGGGTAAAAAATGGAAATCCTTGGATATGGTCCCAGTGACTATGGGTAAAGAAAATATCGGCCGACACGCTCTCCTGGCTTGGGAGACTATCCCCCAACATCTTGATGCCGGTGCCTGCGTCAAAAATCAGTCGTTCCCTTCCGATCGCCATTTCCACGCAGGTGGTGTTGCCCCCATAGCGCACTGTGGTTGGCCCTGGACAAGGGATACTACCCCGTACTCCCCAAAATTTGATCTTGAATGTCATTGGATTGTCACTTCCTCTGGTTCCCCAGCAATGATGGCGGTAACTTCAACTAGACCCAGGCCAAGGGAGTGGCGAGGAAAAGCCTTCGGTGGGGATTGGTTAGCGATGTTCTTCTTGTACTTCCTTGATATTGTTTAATTCATTGACGTGGCCCAACTGGTCACGGACATCGTCGATAACCAAATTAAGTTGGGCAATTTTGTCTTCCAGGCGACGGCGAGCCAACTCAATATTTTCCTCACTATCGAGATTTCCTACCCCCTCAGTGTCTAATTTTTCCCGGTCGGGGCTTTGGGTAGCAGCTCGATTGGCCAGGACAGAACCCAAAATTCCCCCCACTACGCCACCAATGACCGTACCTAATAAAAATCCTCCGGCGAAGTTATCTTTTTGAGCCATGACTTTACTCCTGTTGTTAACGTTTGGGGTTGAATTTGTAATTATTTGATCACTAGTTTAATGGTGTTATCAAGTACCAAAGCAACGATCGCCTGCATCCCCTAGGCCGGGCACAATGTAACCCTGGTCATTGAGTTGTTCGTCAATCATGGCGGTGTAGATGGTCAAATGGGGATGGGCATTACTCAATTTCTGCAGGGCAGTGGGGGCGGCCACCACGGAGACCAAACGGATTAAATTGGCATCAATGCCCCGGGCCATCAGCAAATCCAAAGCAGCCATGATGGTATTACCCGTAGCCAACATGGGATCTAGCAACAAAAGATGGGTACCGGGGGCAAACTGCTCCGGCAACTTGTTCAGATACAGACTAGGTTCCAGGGTGGTTTCATTGCGCACTAAACCCAGATGGTAAATTTTTGCCAGGGGCAACAAACCCTGGGCCCCTTCCACCAGAGCCAACCCCGCCCGCAAAATGGGCACAATGACAAAGGGCGTTTGGGGGTCAATCAGATTGGCCTTGGCGATCGCCAGGGGAGTTTTCACTTCCGTATCCATCGTCGGCAACCAATAACGAGCGGCTTCATAGGTCAACCAACGTCCCAATTCCCCCATGGCAGTTTTAAACAAAACCGGCGGCGTGTTTTCATCCCTAGCTACCCCCAACCAATGCTTAATTAAGGGATGCTCCGGCACATAAACACGTAATTGAGAAGCCATGGGAAAACTTAAAAGTTAATATCTAAAATTTAATCTTGTTAATCTTGCCCGTTGGGGAACCGAAAAATGGGCTAAAAGTTAGGACGTGGTCTCACCGTCGGTAACAATTCACTGTGAAACTCCACTGTAGCTCAGATCGGGTTACCGAAAGTTGGGGCATTGGGAAGGGAAAGGTTTTCTGCCATACTTTGGGCAGGGATTTCCCCCAAGTTCAACGACAGACAGGCAAGCATTATGAGCAAACAACCATCCTTTGACGGCTGGCAGTCCATTGTGGGGGGGCTGATCGCCGCCTTGCTAGTCCTGCTGAGTTTCAACTCCTTTGTGGTGATTAACCCTGGTCAGGCCGGTGTGTTGAGTGTCTTGGGTAAAGCCCAAGACGGAGCCCTACTAGAAGGCATTCATTTCAAACCGCCCCTGGTATCGTCGGTGGATATTTACGATGTGACGGTGCAAAAATTTGAAGTGCCGGCCCAAAGTTCCACTAAGGATTTGCAAGATTTGTCTGCCAGCTTTGCCATTAACTTCCGCCTCGATCCCACCGAGGTAGTTACCATTCGCCGTACCCAAGGCACCCTACAAAATATTGTTGCCAAAATCATTGCTCCCCAAACCCAAGAATCTTTTAAAATTGCCGCCGCGCGACGCACAGTGGAAGAAGCCATCACCAAACGGAGCGAGTTGAAGGAAGACTTTGATAACGCCCTTAATTCCCGCCTGGAGAAATACGGCATCATTGTTCTGGACACCAGTGTGGTGGATTTAGCCTTCTCCCCCGAATTTGCCAAGGCAGTGGAAGAAAAGCAAATTGCTGAGCAGAGAGCCCAGCGGGCAGTGTATGTGGCCCAGGAAGCGGAACAACAGGCCCAGGCGGACATCAACCGAGCCAAGGGGAAGGCAGAAGCCCAACGGTTACTGGCGGAAACTTTAAAAGCTCAGGGGGGGGAATTAGTCCTACAAAAAGAGGCGATCGAAGCTTGGCGGGAAGGGGGGGCTCCCATGCCCAAGGTTTTGGTGATGGGGGGAGAAGGCAAGGGGTCTGCGGTTCCCTTTATGTTTAACCTAACTGACCTGGCTAACTAGCGGCAGCGGGGAAGTTATAGGTCCCAGGGCTCCTGCCTGACCTTTAGGTCCATTCTTATAATCGGATTAATCGGATAACGCCATCTTTTCCACCGAGGTTCCCCATGGCAGGTAACGAGAATATTGCCGAACCCCAGCCGGTCTATACGGGCACCATTCTTTATCCTTCTCCCAGTCCCTATGCTTTGGCCATTACCCCTCTGGTCCAGCTCAAGAAAATTTTCCAATCCCTCTACACCAGTTTATTAAAAATGATGTGGCAGGAGTTGTGGGCGGGGGAGGTTCAAAACAATGAAGCTTTCAATCTCATCCTTTTTTTGATTTTTCTGCTTCTTTGTTGGTTAACGTTTAGCTTCCGTACCGCTAGCCAATGGTTGTTTACTTTATTTTTTCTCTTCTGGTTTATTGATAACTCCATTACCCATCGAAATTTTCAGGAAGGCCATTACATTCGTCGGGTTTACCTCCGTCGTCATGGGGCCGGAAATTTACATTGGCAACTACAACTTCCCCACAATGCTCCCCTCTCGATGGAGTTCAATCCAGGGCAGGTAAGGGCCATTGGGGTGCGGCGACGGGAAATTAGGGGGGGAGCCTTTCAGGACAAATTGGCGACGGTGTGGCAGGGACAACTGCTTTTATACGATGGGTCTGATTGGATTTTTGAGGAAGATCAAAACCTCGACCCGGTGCTAGAGGCGATCGCCGTGATTCAAGAACTGCTCGGGGAACCGGTGCCGGTGGCTTTTGAAGCTAGCCATGGGTTGGGAGCCTATGCCCTTAATAGGATTACACCCCAGGAGGAAGCAAAGCTGTTACAACAAGGACAAGGGGTGGGGGTGAAAAGAACAGAGCGTAAATGGCAGATTTTTTCCCGTTGGCGCTGGGGGGATTCTTGGCTATTAATTCAACAGATTTTTCGAGAGTCGGGTTTCCTCTTATTTGTGATATTGATGATGGGATTTATGGTGCAATTGGGGGCTATTTTGGATGGTTTTAGACGGGCATTTGCTGGGGAGATGGTTTACGTTGAAATACCGGATAATTTCGGTTTAATGCTGCCCTGGCAGGATTGGCGCATCGGTCTGCCCCTATTGCTAGCGATCGCCATTATGATTTACCGGGGCTGGCGCCTGAGTCGGGTTAAGCACTGTGCTGTGGATCAACATTTTGTGCGGGCCAGTTTGGACCATCAATCCCTGGGGAAATTACCCACCGAGGCGGTGGAAACAGTATTGACAGTGGGACAGGACAAACCAGAAATTTTGGTCTTAACCGCCAGCCATAGTCTAGTCATTCCCTCTTTCCAACGACTAGAAGAAGCCCTGGTGTACACATGTGTCCTTACCAAGGCGATCGACGCATTCACCCTAGGCAAACACCAAGCATAAGTTACTGAAACTACCACACATCCAAAGGAATTTGGGGGCGAACCTTGAGTCGCACCAGTACACCGGTCAAATTGTCATGGCCATTGTATTCATTGGCCGCCTCCATTAATTTTCTCAGGCCCCGGTCTACGTCTTGGCTGGAGCTAACATAGGGCAGCAGTAGTTCTTGCCAGTGTTCTTCGACAAAATCATTGTCGGAAATCCCATCAGAACAGAGCAGAATCAGACAATCTTCTTCAATTTCAAAAATTGCTACGTCCGGTTGGAGATAACTACTGCTGTGGGGTCCCAAGGCCTGGGTCAACTGATAGGCATCGGGGCGAGCATAGGCCAATGTCGGATCCAGCCCGTTAAGAATGGCCTGTTGGCCCACCTCATGGTCCACCGTCAACTGCTCTAAACCATTTTTGCGGGTGACTCGGTAAATACGACTGTCCCCCACGTGGGCGATCGCCATGGTGGTGTCTTTAACTAGCATCATCACCAGCGTAGTACCCATGCGGCCACTGCCGGAACTAGCATTACTTTGATTAACTTCGTAAATTTTTTGGTTAGCTAGATTAATCCCTTCAGTGATGGTATTTTTGTCCGGCAACCTATTGGCCATGACAATTTGAAAATACTCCAGCAGGGTCTTAACCCCCATCTGACTGGCCACCTCCCCTGCCGCATGGCCCCCCATACCGTCACAGACAACATAAACCCCCTGGGCCTTGATGGTCTTGCCATGGTTATTACGATGGGTTTCCACACTTGTGGTGATACCGAAAAAATCTTCATTATGCTGTCGGTGCCCACCTCGGTCAGTGTAGCCCGCATCCACCAGGCTAATTAACTGCATAGGTAATACCGCTGTGGGGACATCGTCCACCTCTTCCGAGTCAAACACATTGACATCAGGCATGGTAACAGGATTAATGCTGAGAGCAACTTCCTCGCTTTTGAAAGCACTTTCTCCACTTTCTATCGCCGCAAAAACATCATCAGGAATTTGCTCAAAATCCACTTCATGGATAATGAAATTTTCCCCTTCCTCCTCCACCGTAATCACTAAATCTTCGATGTCCGCAAACAAATCATCTACATCTTGATACTCGCCCTGGGCCGCTCTTTGCAGTATGGCCAACAAGTCCTCCCCCGCCGAGGGTACCGGACTAAAATAACCATGTAACAGAGAACCAAATTCCTCTAGGGAAACTGGCGTTCCGCCATTGGCATAAATTTGTTCTAGGGCGATGTTTTGGTCTTCATCCACTAGCAGATTTTGCCCCATCAACAGCCCTTTACCGCAGCCAGCCGAGGAAAGTTGCTGCCAGAGTTGGAAAAGTTGATTGATCCAAAAAACCATTTCCAATCCCGGCAGAGAGTCCCCTTCGTCCCGCAGCACATCTGCCAACACATCCCATCCGGAACGGTCCTCCATCAAGACAAAACCATAATCTCCGTCACACCAGGCATCGTAGACTTCGGGGATTTTGGGCATCAACTCCGGAAAGCGAAAGTAGGGAATGATCGCCTTGGGTAAATTCAAGCTTGACCAAGTGTCATTGGCCATAATTTCCCCATCGGACATTTGGGGTAACTGGGTTAACAAGTCTCCCTGCTGGGACAACAACACTTTTAGTACAGAGGGCTGTAAAGGTTGGCAGTCCACCACCCTGCTTTTGAGCACGATTTGTTCCCCTTCCCCCACTTCATCCACCACAAATGGGTTTTCTTCCACGGGAGTGAGGAGTTGGTAGCGTTGACCCACATCAATGAAGTTTTCATAAAGCTTGATCCCTTGGGGATCAAAACTCTGTTCCGGTTTCCCATCCGGGCCAACCGCCACTGGCACCGTGACCAACACTGTTAATATCTGACCGGCGATCGCCCCGCAATGGGGACAATGGGCTTCTCCGTACTGCACCATTTCTCCGCACTGATTACAGGGATGCTCCTTCAGGGACGCCCCACACTTTTGGCAATCAGTGTTGCGATTAGGATTTTCGGCGGAGCACTGGAGACAGATCAGCATAATTTAGGCGAGACGCAATGGATTGAGATAACTGGGACAAACAACCACCAGTTTTTCCGGAAAAGACCCCACTTTGCCGCTAAAACAACAATTAAGCTGAGTTGGGGGAAAAACCGTGACTATGGGCGAGGAGGAGGAATTTTTAGGGAGACGCTAATTTTCCAACACCATCCCCTTCATGGTAAATACCTTAGCTTAAAAATTAGACACTACCTCAACTAACTCTACTTTTGTGGGTATTACCTCACTTTTAAAGGTTTAACCAGTTTTTTCTCCCCCCGCTGTTGGTGATACGGCTGGTTGAAATACAATCAAGACAGTAGCGCTTTCTACAAAGCTTATATTGAAGGCACTTGAGACGTTTACATTGCACTATTTTTAGTCGAATTAGTCGTATCGTTGCCCCAATGCCTTATCCAGGATAAGTACACCACTGTGCCCGTCTGATGCTCTAGTGACAATCCATTTAAGAACTAGAATATCGTCGTTCCGGAAATAGGGTTAAGAGTAACTGATTAATGTAAACCTGACCCACTACGGGAGGCTTTTCTTGTACTTCTTCTGAAACTAATGGCACAGTGGTGACCACCGTCGGAGCAGTTGGCGTCGATTCCCCAGGGGATCGATTTGAGGAAATCTGTTCTGCGGCCTCGGCGGTTGATGGCCTTGATTTTCTGGCAATGGATTCTTTTGCTTGATCTGACGAATCTGTCCCCTTTGCAGGGGGCTCGTTGTCCCAGGGGGAAGGAATAGGGGCAATGGGGTTTGCGGTTGAAGGGGATTTTTTTTCAGTAACGCTGTCAGTTGTTAGAGAACTAGCCCCTACCGTCTGGACATCGGCAACCCGATTCATTAATAAGGAGCCGGGAGGAATTAGGACCTGGGCATCAATATCCTGTTGAAAAATGGTGCTCCGGGAACCGAGACAAGCTGTTGCCCCAATGGTCACTGGCCCGATTACTAGACAGCCAGGGGCGATCGCCGCCTGCTCCTGAATTTTCACATCACCGGCATGGGCGGTAATCACACTGCCCAAACCAATGCAGACCCCGGCCTCAACAATAATTTGACAATCCGGAGCCGCTTCTAAAATAACCCCCGGAGCAATCACCGCTGTTTCGTGAATGATCACGTTACCACTCACAAAATATTCAGAAAGACTAACACTGTGAACGGGCGGTAACTGCATGGCAAAATCCGGGGGGCTGGTCAACTAGTAATTACTAGGGACGCTGAATAATGGTTTCCAACACCCGCCGTTTAGCTGTGGGATCTATGCCTAGTAAGCGGACATATTCGCCGTTATGGTCTGCCAAGCAACCTTCTAGGGCCCGCAACACTTCCGACTCGTGGGTACTGGTGATGGGGGCACAGCTCTGCCAGGATTTGGCTTTAAAGCGACGTTTATCCGTGTGTTCGGTGCCAATTTTGTAACCCTGGGCCAGGAGAGAACGCACCTGGGTGACCACACTGTTATCTAGGCGCACGGCGGAATTACTGTAACCGCCACCATTGCTACTGCCAAAGCCATTACTGGAAGTATTGCTAGTTGTACTGGCGCTAGCCGAAGACGGCGATCGCCCAGCGGCAACGTTATCCCCGGGACGTTGAATAATTTGCTCCAACACCCGTCGTTTACCGATCCGGTCAATGCCGATAATTCGCACATACTCTCCGGCATGGTCGGCTAGGCAAGCTTCCAACTTAGCTAGAACTTCAGCTTCCCGACCGCCGTCAATGGTGGGACAAGTATCCCAGGATTTCGCCTTAAAGCGCCGTTTATCCGTGTGTTCGGTGCCAATACTGTAACCACTGGCCAGTAATCCCCGAATTGTTTCCACCACCTCTGGGGTCAAGCCACCAGCGCTAGAGCCACCGGCGGAGCTCACAGGGGCAGACTTATAGCCAACGGAACTGCTGGAACTAGAAGGTTTACCATTGCCATTACCATTGGGGCGGTGTACAACAATTTCTGCCACCCGCCGCTTACCGGCTGGATCAATACCGATAATGCGCACATACTCATTGGCGTGATCAGCCAGGAAACGATTTAATTCCTGCAAAGCTTCCCCTTCCCGATGGCTGCCAATGGTGCCTCCAGTTAACCAAGAGCCGGTTTTGAAGCGACGGGCACTGGCATATTCCAAGCCGATTTTATAACCCTGATGCAACAGGGCCCGCAACTGGTTAGCACTATCCCCAGCTAAACTGCCTGCTTGGGCCACCGTGCTCCGGCCGCTACCACCACTGCTCAAAGCTTTGGTCGTAGTTGTGCCCCGACTGGGGGAACCGGGGACATCACCGGGGCGTTGAATAATTACTTCTACCACCCTGCGTTTAGCCCCCTGGTCAATGCCAATTAGGCGGACATATTCCCCCGCAAACTCCTGGAGCCAACCTTCCACCGTGGCAATAACCTGGTCGGGACGGAAACCATCGGCGGTGCCACAGCTCTGCCAAGATTTGGTTTTGAAACGTCGTTCGTTGGCGTGTTCTGCCCCGATACCATAGCCCTGGGCCAGGAGGGAGCGGATCTGGTTGGTAATGTCAGAATTAATACTCATGTTGTCTATGGAATTTATATAGGGGGTTTCAGTAACGGGGGTAACGGCGGGGAGGGACTCCGGCAACACACACACGGTTGGAGCAGTTCCCTGGGTTGGAGAAGCACTTTGTCCGTGCATGGCCGCAATCTGTTGAACAAAATGGCGATCGCCAGCTTGCACATCCGGTAAACTATCCGCTTGGTGTTGCTGGGTAATCATGGCACCGGAGGGCACCAATTTGTTGGGGGGAATTTCCACATCCTGAACTAGGGAATGCATCATCACCACCGACCCATCCCCCACCCGTGCATTGAGCACAGTGGAACGGAAACCAATGAAGCAATTAGCGCCGAGGTAAACCGGGCCGTGGACCAAAGCCAAATGGGCCACACAGGTGCCCGGCCCAATCCAAACAGAATATTCCTGGTCATCATCCCCCAGCACCCGACCAGTTTCTAAGCCATGGATCACCACTCCATGTTGGATCAGCACATTACCACCAATCCAAAAGGGCGTGCCCTCGTCCGCTCGAATGGAGCTCCCAGGGGCAACACTGACCCCGGGCTGAATGCGCACATCCCCCACCACATTGGCAAACGAATGCACGTAGGCCGTCGGGTCAATCTGGGGGTCTGCTAAATGTTTGGACCAAGGCCTGGAAGCCAAGGCGGTGCGAGATCCCATGCAATAGTTCCTCCTAGATACAGCCAACAACCAGCCCAGGGACTTTGCCAGCACTGCATCGGGTTCAAATATGTCCCAAGCAAAATCCTAGTTCCTCCAGTGGATAAGAAAGATAGGAAAAAGGGGGGAGCTTTATCTCCCATCATCCCTCTTGTTGTAGAGGGAGCCACTAGCCACATTAACTGTGTCGATAATGCCCACCACCATGGCATCCAAAGGGCGATCACCATTGCCCCGTTCCTTACGGGCGGCACTACCCCGGGCCACCAGCACCCATTCATTTAAGCCTGCACCCACCACATCCCCCGCCACTTCATAGCGTTCTAGGGGTTGACCTTTGGTGTCGAGGAACTGAACTAAAAGCAGCTTGACGCCGGTTAAGTTCGGTGTCTTCGATGTACTGACCACGGTCCCCAAAACTTTGGCAAGTTGCATGGCTTAATTGGGCTCAAAATTTATAGGGAAAATTAACGGCGGATGATGGAAGGATTAACGATTTCCCGGAACTGTTCCACCGCCTCGGTGTAGCGAATGGGCAGCACATACTCCAGGTTTTCGTGGGGACGGGCAATAATGTGGTTAGACAAAACTTCACCACCGTTTACCCGACGGATGTTTTCAATGCCAGCGGTCACTGAGGCCTGTACCTCGGACACGTCACCCCGCACAATCACGGTGACTCGGCCGCTACCAATTTTTTCGTAGCCCACCAGGGTAACCCGGGCGGCTTTAACCATGGAGTCGGCGGCCTCCACAACGGCGGGAAACCCAAGGGTTTCGATCATTCCAACTGCAATTGACATAGGTTTAAGTTACTCCCAGGGAATATCAAATCAAAAAATCAAAATTACGCTGATCAGCGCCCATTGCCCAGGCTCGGCAGTCCTGGCTATTCTGTGTAGTTGACTACCGATCGCCAAACAAAGGGGAATTAATATGTCCGAAATTGTTCAACTTCTTCGGTGTAGCGAATGGGGAGGACATACTCCAGGTTTTCGTGGGGACGGGCAATGATGTGGGTAGAAAGCACTTCCCCACCGTTGACTCGGTTAGCGGCTTCGATACCAGCGGAAACAGAAGCTTGTACTTCGGACACATCCCCCCGCACAATCACCGTAACCCGACCGCTACCAATTTTTTCGTAGCCCACCAGGGTGACCCGAGCGGCTTTAACCATGGAGTCGGCTGCTTCTACAACAGCGGGGAAACCACGGGTTTCGATCATTCCAACTGCAATGGACATGGGGGATAGTCTCCTAGAATCGTGAAAGTGCGGGTAAAAGTTAGCAGGCGAGTTCGACTGTGGTCAGGGGCAGAGCCGGATCTGGCCATTCCCACCAAGGGATCAAAACCCAGAACCCGATTGATTGCCTAACAGTCCACAGTAACAGCTTTGGTGAACGGAAAAATCAAGAGAATTTAGAATGGATTTTAGGAACCCAAGACAAACCCCCGACACAAAAGCGTCGGCTCTTGACAGCTTTTCCTGCTGTTGAAGTTGAATTTAGGAAGATAAATAAAAAATTTACGGAAATTTGATTATCTACCCTATGAAAAGCATAGGAAACCTTGGGCCCTTTGACAACATAAGGGATCATGATAATTTTTAATTCGACTATTCAGCATTACTAATCAAAAATCAGGGGGCGATCGCCGCTTTTGATACACATTTGGATAGTTAATTAACCGATGGCTATGGCCACCTAGGGGAGGTCTGTTTCCCCCATTAAGTAAAGGTCACAGGCTTTGGCTGCCCCCCGACCTTCGTTGAAAGCCCAGACCACCAAACTTTGGCCCCGGCGACAGTCCCCCGCCGCAAATACCCCGGGAATACTGGTTTCATACTGGCCGTATTCAGCTTTAATATTGCCCCGGGCATCTTTATCCAATTTCATTGCATCCAGCAGTTGACTTTCTGGTCCCACAAACCCCATGGCTAGCAAGACTAATTGAGCTGGTCTGACCTGTTCCGTGCCAGGCACTTGCTGGGGGATAAATCGTCCTTGCCCATCCTTTTCCCAACGGACATCGACGGTGTGGACTGCTTTGACCCGCCCCTGGTCGTCTCCTTCAATTTTGGTGGCGGTGGTGAGGTAACTGCGGGGATCATGGCCATAGACAGCGGCGGCTTCCTCCTGGCCGTAGTCCATTTTGTACACCTTGGGCCATTCTGGCCAGGGATTGTTGGCGGCCCTTTCCTCCGGAGGTTTGGGCATAATTTCCAATTGCACTAGGCTTCTGCAACCGTGGCGGAGGGAAGTACCCACACAGTCGGTGCCGGTGTCCCCTCCACCGATAATTACCACGTCTTTATCCTTGGCACTAATGAAATCCGGGCCGGGAGTTTTATCTAAAATTGCCTTAGTGTTGGCGGTCAAAAATTCCATGGCGAAGTGGATGCCTTCCAGTTCCCGACCGGCGATCGCCAAATCCCTGGGCTTAGTGGCACCGGTACAGAGCACCACTGCGTCGTAGTCCTTGAGTAGGGTTTCCGGGGGTAAATCCTTGCCAATTTCCGTATTGCAAACAAAGGTGACTCCCTCTGCTTCCAGCACGTTTAAGCGGCGGAGCACCACTTCTTCCTTATCCAGCTTCATATTGGGAATGCCGTACATAAGCAAACCGCCGGGACGGTCTTCCCGTTCATAAACCGTTACCCAATGGCCGGCTTTGTTTAACTGGGCGGCGGCGGCCAAACCAGCGGGGCCAGAACCGACTACGGCTACTTTTTTCCCCGTGCGTTTTGCGGGCGGTTCCGGCGTTACCCAACCTTCCTGCCAACCCTTTTCGATAATGGAATATTCAATATTTTTGATAGTCACCGGAGGATTGTTAATGCCCAACACACAGGAGCCTTCGCAGGGAGCGGGACAAACCCGGCCAGTAAATTCAGGAAAATTATTAGTCTTATGAAGCCGATCTAAAGCTTCCCGCCACAGCCCCCGATAGACTAGGTCATTAAATTCCGGGATGAGGTTATTGATGGGGCAACCACTGGCCATGCCACTGATTAAAGTTCCCGTATGACAAAAGGGTGTGCCGCAATCCATACAACGGGCTCCCTGGGTTTCCACCTGCTTATCGGGCATGGTCACATGGAATTCGTCCCAATTCCTCAGGCGATCGCCGGGGCTTAATTCTTGGGGAATTTCGCGGGTATATTCCAGAAAACCAGTGGGTTTGCCCATGCTCGTAGTTACCTCTTGTGGTGGGGGCGATCGCCGTAAATAAGGGATGTAAGCCTAGTTTAAAGCAGTTCCCAACCAATGGAGGGTAACTTTTATCGAGATTTGCTGGCCATGTTGCTTTTTGTTACAAACTTCCCCTCTGCCATTGGTACAAGTTACCAACAAAAATCCCTGGTGGGGCCATGGCCAAGCCCCGAACAACAATGATATTTTGGAATATGGGGCATTCAGACGGTCAAAGGTCGAAATATTTCTAGCAAAAAATCAGCAATCAAACCATGGTCAATCCCATTGTGGTGGCGGCTAAACAGGGTCAATGGCAATTAGTGCAGGAATATTTATTTACTGCCGCTTCAGACCAGGTTAACCAAAGGGACGAAAGGGGACTGACGGCTTTGATGTACGCAGTAGCATCCCTGGAAATGACCACCGTCAAACAATTACTTCAAGCGGGGGCTGACCCCAACCGCTCCCGGCCGCCCCATGGCATTACGCCCCTAATGTTGCTAGCGGGATTACAGCCTAACCCCAATGACCCTGAAAAAAATCCGGTTCAACAGGCGATCGCCGCAATACTGATGGAATTTGGTGCCGAGGTGAATCAAGGTAATGATGACGGCACAACGGCGTTGATGATGGCGGCCTATCGCAATAATTTACCTCTGGTGGAAACTTTACTAGCTGGAGGAGCCAGAGCCAAAATCCAAGACCAGCAGGGGACAACCGCCCTGGAATGGGCCATTAAACAGCAAAATTTGTCCATGGTACGGAAGCTGATTGAACACCATGCTCCGTTGGACCTCAGCGATGGGGATGGTAATTTCCCCCTGACCTTGGCCATAAAAACAGACGATCGAGTAATTGTTGACTATTTACTCCAAGCCGGTGCCCCCTGGGATCAGAATGGTTGGTTCACAGCGGTGGAGGAAGGAAACATTGATCAGGTGAAAGCTTTCATCCAGGGCGGTTATCCCCTTACCCAGGCTGGGGATGTCGGCGATACAGCCTTACACATTGCTTGTTTAGAAGGTTACCAATCCATGGTGACCATTCTGTTAGAAAAGAGCCCCAAAGATATGGTCAATGCCGTCAATCAAGCGGGGGACACGGCCTTACATTTGGCGATCGCCCAGGGACATTTGGCAATTGTGACCCAACTACTCAATGCTGGTGCCGATGGTAATTTTTCGGGCAATGGGGAGCCGCCCCTCCTAACAGCCCTCACTGCCACCCATGGGGATGCCCAGACCCAAGCGGTCATGGTTAACGCCTTGGGCCGGGCAGGGGTTGACCTGGACCAAACCCTATGGGAAGGAAAAACCCCCTTAATGCTGGCAGCCATGGCAAATCTCGCTGCGGTGATTACCACCATCGCCAATTATTCTGTCCAAGTTAACCGTGGTGATCCCAACGGATCTACTGCCCTGATGTGGGCTTGCCATCGGGGCCATGGGTCGGCGGTAGAAGCCCTGCTGACTAATTTCCCCGCTTTAGACCTTAACCTGAAAAACCAGGGGGGCCAGACAGCCCTTGATTTAGCTCGCTTGAATCGTCATGGGCCCATTGTGGCCCTGTTGGAATCCCATATTTCTCGTAGCGCCTGATTATCAATTACTAGATTTATT
This sequence comes from Synechocystis sp. CACIAM 05, assembly GCF_010222815.1. GTDB lineage: Bacteria > Cyanobacteriota > Cyanobacteriia > Cyanobacteriales > Microcystaceae > Synechocystis. The sequence continues at coordinate 216,857 of NZ_CP019225.1, forward strand.
CGACTGTAATTTCCCTGTTCCCACCATGGTTAATTCCCTACCGTCTCCTCCCCAACCTTTGCCCGATCGCCTGTTGGGGGAAAGTTGGCAATTTGTCGCTCTCCCAGCCCAGGATATTTGGCCCTATTTTGGCGATCGCCCCATGCGTTATCAAGCCATGCCAGAGCATTTGTCCCCTCTTCAGCTTGGTTTAGCCGCAGATTTACCTATCCCCGGTGTGGTTATTTATGGTGGTCGCCAATGTCGTTTCATCGGTGAATGGTTGGCGGAACAACAACCCAAAAGCCTGATTTACATTGCCGAAGATCCCCAACAATCGGGGGGTTTGGTGCTTCGTACCCAAAACGGCGATCGATGGATCATGGTTACTTTTAAAGATGGGGAAATGGCCACCGCAGCGGGGGTGTTCAGTCAGCGGCAGCAAAAAGCAAAGGGTTTACATTTTCTATGGCTCCAACCGGATAATTCGGGGGTGACTACCACGGGGGTCTGGTTGTTGCAAAAGTCTTAGAACAGTAGCATTTCCATTTTCAATTAAGCTCAAAGAACCTAGAAACTAGACTATGGGTTTCTGAGTTTGGGACATGGCCTGGGCGATCGCCCGATGGGCATCCCTTAAGATTGTGATGAACCCTAGACACTTGACAAAGACAATGAATATTCAGTTTCTCGGTAACATTACAACGGCCATACTGCTAGCAGTAGTGTTACAGATTACCCTTTGGCCCTCAGCGGCCCAGGCTTGTACCAGAATTTTGTGGAATAACAATAAATTAGCTGTGGTGGTCGGCCGAACAATGGACTGGCCGGAATCCACCGAGCCCGAGTTGATGGTTTTTCCCCGGGGCATCAAAAGAAATGGAGGCATGTTGGGGGACATGTTAGTGGTTAAAGACAACCCAGCCCAATGGAGTTCCAAATATGGCAGTGTAGTCACCACGGTTTATGGCATGGGTACGGTGGACGGCTTGAATGAAAAAGGACTGGGCATGCATATGCTTTACCTAACAGCGACGGATTTTGGCCCCCGCAATCCCAAGAAAGCCGGGGTACAGGCGGGACTGTGGGGACAATATTTACTGGACAATGCCGCCACTGTGAAGGAAGCCCTTGCGTTGATGAATGAGATTCAGCCGGTAATGGTTGCCCTGGATGATATGAAGGCAACGGTGCATTTAGCCATTGAAGATGCCAGTGGAGATTCGGCCATTCTGGAATACGTGGAGGGTAATCTGGTTGTCCACCACGGCCCAGAGTATCGGGTGATGACGAACGATCCCACCTACGATCAACAGTTGAAATTCTTGGAAACTTGGGATTTTACCAATGCCACCCGCCAAACTCCCTTGCCTGGCAATGTGGATCCCAAAGATCGTTTTGTTCGGGCTAGCTATTACCAGATGATGTTGCCGGAACCGAAAACTGAACAGGAAGCCATTGCTGGTATTTTGGCGATCGCCCGCAATACTTCTGTCCCCTTTGGTGCCCCTAATAATATTCCTGGCTCTCTGTATAACACGGAATATCGCACCGCCATTGACCTAACAAATCGCCGTTACTTTTTTGAGTTAACCACTAGTCCCAATGTCATTTGGGTCAACCTTGATCAACTTAATTTTGCCCCTGGCGCACCAGTGTTAAGTCTTGATCCTGATAATTTGGATTTGTCGGGAAATGTTACCGATAAATTTACCAAAGTGCTAAAAAGTCCATTTTAGAAATTTGCCTAAAAATGCCCAATAACCTCCCAAGTTTTGGGAGAGATTAGGTCGAATTTTCCTAATATTGCCCAAGATTTGGTTGATTAATTAAGCTGGACCGCCTAAAAATTTTGTTAACCAATCCTTTAAAATCCAGGTGGCTCGGCAATCATCTTCGTTGTAGCGCAAAATTAATTCCAAAAATTGGCGATCGCCAGTGGTTAACCAATTGTCATACCAACAGACCGACTGATCACCGCTGGCCTGGGCATCCCGCCATTGAAAACCTAACCAACTCGCTAGGGACTTGAGGGAGTAACTTTCCACCGGGCAGATAACATGGTTGACCACATAATGATGTAAATCAAAACATTGTTCGAGGATTTTTTCCCGTACTTTTGGGGGCGTTCCATAAAGTTTTCCTAATCTTTTAATTGTCTCCCGTTCATACTCAGAAAAGTGATAAATGGGAGCATTAGGATAGGTCTGGATTAACTGGACGAATTCCTGCCAAATTAAGCCTTCTTCTTCGGGATCTTTGGCCATAAAACCATAGAATTTTTCCGTTTTTTGCCCATGATCAACCACCACTACCCCCAGTAAATAATCCAAATTTCGTTCCGGTTCCGCTTCAATGTCGAAATATAATTCCACTGGCGATCGGGGCAGAGGATAAGCTTTTTTTTCCTTCGCCATGGCCCGTTTTTCCACCAAAGCCAAGGCCTGTTGTTGTAACTGTTCGGCGATCGCCGTGCCCATTAATTCGGCCACTTGCTGGGTTTGCAGTCGGGCGAGGGAATCAATGGTTAAGACTCCCACTGTTTGCAATGATTCGTAGCGGCTGGGGGTAACACCGGGTACCAAGGAAAGATGTTGTTGCTCCTGGGCGATGGCGTAGCAATGGTCATACCAGTGGCAGAGATTACATCGTTGGCGAGAAATAAATACCTCTGGTTCCCGCTGATGAATTAGGGTTTGCACACAGTCGGCTAGGGTTTGGTGAAAACGGGGCAACCATTCCAACAAATCCACCGAGTAAGAATTACCCCGCCGCAAAATAATTTCTACCCAACGGGGCAATGGTCCTTGATGTACCGCCAACAACTGGGCATAGAAGGCGGCTAGAATTTTGTACTCCGGTTTTGGCCGACGACCCAATTGGATACTCACTGGCCGATATTGCCATGGCCCCCAACGGGATTCACCAGGAACTTTAACCAATAAATGGGGATGGCCCAACAGTTCCAGCATTGGTAAATGGCCGTTGTTGTCGGTGTGTAAATTGACCGGCAAACTGTGGTAAAGACAACCCCGATAGATGCAATCTACCCCCTGGGCCATTAGGGTTTTGGTTTCCTGGGCCCGTTCTTGGCCAAGATAGGTGGGGGTTTCCGGTTCCCGATAATGGGGAAATTGTTCCTCCAGAACTTCCTGGATATGTCTTTGACTTTCTTGACGCAGCTTAAGCAAAAAGTCCCGCTCCGGGCGGCGCTCCTCACTGGAGCCGTGGGTGTTGAGATAGGCCCGGCGTTGACAACGCTTATAGTCCAGCAAAAGAGAGTCGGTGACTAACATATCGCCTCAACGACCACTAGCTGGCAATTATTTCGGTTTACTGTGCCCCCATGGTTACTATTCTGTCGGGGAAATTCGCTGAGATCATCCACAAAGTTCACAAATCAAAAATTTTGCCTGAGTCAACCCCCATTATTCTACGAAAATGATTAATTTATTGCCGACATGACGCCCTCTCACTGCCACCAATGGGGATGGGCTGACAGAAAAAGTACATAGCTCGGAATGGCAAATTAACTATATCCAGTTGGAACGAGGTTAATTCCAGGCAGAGATTTTGAACTGTCCATGGTCTGATATGTAGCTAATCCGGGTACAACACAATCGAGCCATTGGATCTGCGGAAATCTCACTGTTGGGAAAGGTGGCGATCGCCACTTATCCTCCCTATTGCGACACGGTTTATGTAGGTTCCACTTCGTATATGTATTCCAATGGGTTTTATCTCCGGTTGTGCCTGTGTGAGCTTAAATTTAGAATTCACAAATACATCTACTTCATAAATGCGAAGCAAGACGACTATTGTTGCATTTTTTCTAAAATAGCCACAGAGGTTGGGGACTGGCGGGTAAAGTAGTTGAAAATTAATAACTTAAATAGTGAATCTAAAAAGACAGGCACTGTAGCGATAAAAATATAAACAGCATGGCGATTTTCTGGTAGTCCAAAATGGCTTGTCAAGTTTTCCAATACCACTTCCCAACCATGTGCCGAATGGAAGCCAACAAACATATCTGTTAATAAAATAAAAATGAATACCTTGGTAACATCATTCAATGCTAAAAAAGACTGACTTAGATATTGGCGAGTAATAATAAATTTGCCACGAAATACAATGATCAAAACCACAAAAGTCACTAATCCAGCAACATCAGCCAAGAGATTAACTATGCCTTGTTGGCTGTTAGTAGCAGCCTGGCGGATTAATTCTTCAGCTTTCTTCTTTAGTTCTTGATGAATTTCTTCCTGGTTGAAAGGTTGATTTTCTGATAGAAGCTGTTTAATTTCTAAAGTTTCTTTATAGCGAGCAAATTCTTCAAAATAGTGTTCAATGGTCTCCTCTTGATAGTGGATTTTTTCCCAGGCAACTATATCTACTCGGAAGTGTTGTACCAAGGGGGCAAAAACTAAGTTTTTAGTCAGTATTTGAACTGTCAAAGGAATGAAAATAAGAACTATTAAAAAACGAGTGGCAATGCGCCTTTGAAGTCTGAGATTACGGAGATTTTGCAAAATTTTTTGCTCATCCTGTGCATCCTGCACGGATAAATCCCGTTGAATGTTAAAGAAGTTACTACGTTTTGGTGGGATATTACTAATTTCGGTGGGAGACAGGGGGTTGACTTCTGCTAAATCTTCAGAAAAACGATATTTGGCAATAATTTTTTCAATGGCATCCAATTTGACAATAATTTCGGCTTCTGTTATCTGGGAATCTTTGCCGTTGTTCAATAAGTTAGTTGCATTGAAGCGAGCTAGGTTAAATTTGATTTTAAGTAATTCTCGCTCCAAAGTAGATTTAAAATAGTTGTAAGTATTAACGCCCCTTTGACTGTCAGGTGCGATTTTACCCCCGTCAAAATAGTTTTTCTCAATGGATTCGATCGCCTGGGCACTGACTTGGGCGTTATCCAAAGCGGCGATCGCCTGGTGGGCTAACCAGTGGTGGAATCGATGGTTAGGGGAACCGAGTTTTTTGTCAGGTAACATGGTGGTAGGCTCTGGGCAAAATCAAGGGGAAAGGGAGCTTACAAATCAACGGAAGGTCCACCTCAATATTCCATAACAATCCGAAAAAAGTTGCGGAAGTCCAGGGCCACCAGAGATGATGTTAACTTGTTGCTCAGCTATTTCCTCCGTCGGCACAGTTAACTATTCAATCCATGACCACCCTGACCCCCTTTATTCCCCTCAATTTCCCCATTACGGCGATCGTAGGCCAAGAGGCAATCAAGCTGGCTTTACTCCTAGGGGCGATCGATCCTGGCTTGGGGGGCATTGTTATTGCCGGACGGCGGGGCACAGCCAAATCGGTCATGGCTAGGGCAATTCACACTTTGCTTCCTCCCATTGAAATCATTAAGGGCAACCGTTACCAATGCGATCCAAAAAATCCCGGCAGTTGGGATGATGACACCCTAGAAAAATTTGCCGATGTTCCCCTGAATCAATTTGAAACCCAGGTAATTCCCGCTCCCTTTATTCAAATTCCCCTGGGGGTCACGGAGGATCGCCTGTTGGGATCGGTGGATGTGGAAAAATCCGTTAGGCAGGGGGAAGCGGTGTTTCAGCCGGGATTGCTGGCCCAGGCCCATCGGGGCGTGTTGTACATTGACGAGTTGAATTTGCTGGATGACCAGATTGCCAACCAATTACTAACGGTGTTAACGGAAGGCAAAAACCAGATTGAGCGGGAAGGCATTAGTTTTCAGCATCCCTGCCAGCCTTTATTAATTGCCACCTATAACCCGGAAGAAGGGCCGTTGCGCCGCCATTTACTGGACCGCATTGCGATCGCCTTGAGTGCGGACGGTATTTTAGGGCTGGATCAACGGGTGGCCGCAGTGGAGCAGGTACTAGCCTATGCTGATTCTCCCATTAGTTTTATTGACCAGTACGACGCTGAATTGGACGACCTCAAAACCACCATTATTCTGGCTCGGGAATGGCTCAAGGAAGTGAGTTTAACCCCGGAACAAGTGGGTTATTTAGTGGAGGAAGCGATCCGGGGTGGTCTCCAGGGCCATCGGGGGGAATTGTTTGCTATGCGGGTGGCCAAGGCGATCGCCGCTTTGGATGGCCGTAGTGATGTGCAGGCTGATGATCTGCGGCAGGCAGTGGAATTGGTGATTGTGCCCCGTAGCGTGTTGATGGACAATCCCGCGCCTCCGGAACAGGCCCCGCCGCCGCCGCCCCCTCCCCAAAATCAGGATGAAGGGAAAGACGAGCAAGAGGATCAACAGGATGACAAGGAAGACGACAAAGATAATGAACCGGAAGCGGAACAGGATCCCCCCAGCATTCCGGAAGAATTCATTTTTGATCCTGAAGGAGTAAGCCTTGATCCCTCCGTGCTGTATTTTGCCCAGATGGCCCAGAAACAAGGTAAATCCGGCAGTCGTTCCGTAATTTTTTCCGATGACCGAGGTCGCTATCTCAAACCAATTTTGCCCAAAGGAAAAGTCCGCCGCATTGCTGTGGATGCCACGTTGCGGGCCGCTTCCCCCTACCAAAAATCCCGTCGTTTACGCCATCCCGATCGCCAGGTAATTGTGGAGCAGGGAGATATTCGGGGTAAAAAGTTAGTGCGGAAAGCCGGGGCGTTAATTGTGTTTTTGGTGGATGCGTCGGGTTCCATGGCCTTGAATCGTATGCAGGCCGCCAAAGGGGCGGTGATGCAATTGCTCACAGAAGCCTACGAAAATCGAGATCAGGTTTCCCTCATTCCGTTCCAGGGGGAAAATGCGGAAGTACTATTGCCCCCCACCCGTTCCATTGCCATGGCAAAAAAACGCCTGGAAACGTTGCCCTGTGGCGGTGGTTCTCCCCTTTCCCACGGCTTGATGCAAGCAGTAAATGTGGGTATGAATGCTAAACGATCCGGGGATATTGGGCAGGTGGTAATTGTGGCCATTACCGATGGTCGGGGTAATATTCCCTTGGCCCGTTCCCTGGGCGATGAAATTCCCGAAGGACAAAAGCCTGATATCAAAGCGGAATTGTTAGAAATTGCCGCCAAGATTCGCGGTTTAGGGATGCAATTGTTGGTGATCAACACCGAGAAAAAATTTGTTTCCACTGGCTTCGGCAAAGAATTAGCCCAAAAAGCCGGGGGCAAATATTATCAACTCCCCAAAGCTACTGATCAAGGTATTGCTTCCATGGCCCGCCAGGCGATCGCCGACATGCAATGAAACTAATTTTTTTTAATCTCATTCCAGCTTAACGGCATAATTGGGCGTTTCCCCTTTTAGCTCTCCTTAACCCGGAGCCACTAGAGACTATCTGGATCAATTCCCAGATCCCGAAGTTTGTTGGCTAATTTCTCTGCCCTTGATTTTTCGTGCTCTGCTCTTAGTCTTTCCTGCTTAGTTTTTTCCCGCTCTTCAACTAGGCGTTGCCTTTCCAGGTCTAAACTTTCCTGACCCCAGAGCAGAAGATTGCCATCTTTATCCCACCATCTCAGCCAGCCAGTGGTTATTTCTGCTTTTTTGCCCTGCCAAACTCCCAAAAATAGGCCCATTTCCTCCAGCCAGACCCGGCCATCAGCTCCAAGTTCCTGCTTTTGATATCTACCATCGATCAACCAATAGACATCCAAACAATCCGTTTTAGGATGGAAAATTGCGTAAATGGGCACCCGTAGAATTTGTTCATAAAAGTACCATTTACCGTAGGGATAGTAAGGATTGATGGAATATTCTCCTCCCTCCGTTTCCGAAATAAACTCCATCACCACCAACGGGCGATCGCCTTCAGCGTTGGGCGTATAACTGCGCCGGATTACCCCATCTTTGAGTGGTTCAACGGTCGGGATGTAAACCCAGTCTGGGGCTTTAACGACGGTTTTCTCGTCCACCGTGGCGCAAATGCCAAAATTGGTAGCAATTAGGCTAGCTTCCAAAATCAGGCCAGCTAGTTCCAGGGCTTCCCGTAGGGCGGCGGCTAATAAAGGCTGTAAATTACTTTCCACAGGATCATCGGGCAAAATGAAATCATCCGGCAGTTTTTCCCAGCGGATTTTCAGCTTCTTTTCCGAAGGAAGGGTTTGGATGGCTGTCATGGATTTAAACTAACTGGTCTCCTCTGACTTTGTTTGAGTGTAACCTGTTTATCAGGCGATCGCCTACGTATGAAAGTTTTAATCACAAATCATTTTAAACTTATTAATCTTGGTTTAATTCACCACAGCCAAATGAGTTAATTCTTCGCTAGCTAAACCGCTGATGGTACCCCCTAAATTTAAAACTTCTACCAAAAAGGCGATCGCCTCCGGGGTAATAATTTCTCCGGGAACAAGGACGGGAATACCGGGGGGGTAGGGGCAAAGCAGACCAGCACTAATTTGCCCAATCGCTTCATTAACGGTTACCGATTTTTGGGCAGCATGGGCCGCTCGGCGTGGAGTCATAGCCAGAATAGTACCGGGTAAGACGGGTAAAGTTAGATGAAAAGAAGGTTGTTGAAGATTCGTAGGGACTAACTGGGTTAAAGCTGCCAATAAACCTTCTAAATCCTGGGCTTGATTGCCAATACTAACGATAAAACTTAACTGCCTTAGGGTGGGCAATTCCGCCGTAATTTGAAACTTTTCCCGTAACAAATCATCTAACTCGAATCCTGACATTCCCCAGGCAGTGACATCGACGGTAATACGGGTGGGATCGAGGGTTAAAGCTCCGGGCAAAGGTTTGGTAATTTCTAATAAAGTTAACCCAGGAATTTGACTTAATTGTTGCCGATAATGGAGGGTAAAATTCAATACTTCCGCCATCTTTTCTCTGCCGCCATTGGCCATTTGGTGCCGCGCATCATCGAGGGAAGCCAATAAAACATAATTGGGACTAGTGGATTGAATTAATTGCAAACATTGACTAATTCTTGGGGGATTAATTAAGTTTCCTTGGCCATGGATCATGGCACATTGACTCAAAGCTCCCAGCATTTTATGGGTGGATTGGATGACAATATCCGCCCCTAATTCTAAAGCCGGTCTGGGTAAGGATGGATGGAAAGCAAAATGGGCACCATGGGCTTCATCAACAATGACGGGTAAATTTTTCCCATGACTTAATTCAACTAACTTTTGTAAGTCCCCCACAACACCGTGGTAGGTAGGATAAAGCAAAAATACCGCTTTAGCATCGTCATGTTCTTGTAATGCTTTACTTAAAGTTTCCTCCGTCACCCCCAAAGCCAAATCCCAATCGGGGTTAACCTCCGGTTCCAAAAATATTGGCACTGCCCCAGCATGGATAATGCCGGCGATCGCCGCTTGGTGAACATTCCGAGGCAAGAGAATTTTATCCCCATCCCCACAGGTAGCCAAAATTGCGGCCACAATACCGGCGGTGGAACCGTTAACAGAAAACCAAGTGTGTTCTGCCCCCCATAAATCCGCTGCTAACTCCTGAGCTTTGGCGATCGCCCCGGTGGGAGCAAAGAGATTATCTAATTCCGGTAATTCCGGCAGATCAGCTTGGAAGAGGTTTGGCCCCAACCATTGTTTAAAACTAGGGGAAATACCCCGACCCCTTTTATGGCCCGGCGCATAAAAAGGCGTATCCGGTTGTTGAGCTAGGGCTTTTAACGCATTGACCAGGGGCAAATCTTGTTGATTGAGGTTGACCATTACAAATCAGGAAATACCGTTTTTACCGCCCCTTGCACCAATTGTCCGGCTTGAACATTGACTCCTTTCGCCAACGGCAAATCATTTTCCCAAGCCTGTTCCCCCAGATTGGCCAATTTCAATACATAGGGCAATGTACTATTATTCAACGCTTGGGTTGCTGTCCAGGGAGTGGCTCCTGGCATATTGGGAATGCCCACATGAACTACTTCTGCTTCGATGTAACTGGGTTGACTATGAGAAGTTACCCGCAAAGTCTCCACACAGCCCCCTTGATCGATCGCCACATCCATAATCACCGCCCCTGGCAACATTTGCTCCACTTCCTGGCGGGAAACCAACACTGGGGCCCGCTTACCTGTGATCAATACTGCGCCGATAAGCAAATCTGTATGGGGCAACAGGTCTTCGATTTGGCTGGCATTGCTGTAGCGCAGATCCACCCGGGAACCGAACAGTTCTCCCAATTGGTTTAAACGGTCTACATTGATGTCTAGGATGGTCACCATGGCCCCCAGTCCGATCGCCATTTTGGCTGCTTCTGTACCGACTACGCCACCGCCGAGGATAGTTACTTGTCCGGCCTTGACTCCGGGTACGCCTCCCAATAGAACTCCCCGGCCTCCCTGTTGTTTTTCCAAATAATGGGCACCCATCTGCACCGCCAATCGTCCGGCAATGCGGCTCATGGGGGCCAACAATGGCAATTGACCATCAGCTAATTCCACCGTTTCATAGGCGATCGCCGTAATGCCAGATTTAATTAGAGCTTCGGTCAGGGTACGTTCCGCCGCTAAATGGAGATAGGTGAACAACAACTTAGGCAAAGTTAAATATTCATACTCTTCAGGGAGAGGCTCTTTCACTTTCACCACCAATTCCCTGTTCCAAGCTTCTTTGGCAGTGGCAACTAACTCAGCTCCCGCCTTTGCGTAGGTTCCATCGGGGAAGCCAGACCCGACTCCGGCCCCTTCTTCCACAAATACTTGATGGCCCTGGCTCAGCAATGCCCGTACACTACTGGGGGTCAGCCCCACCCGAAATTCCTGGTCTTTAATTTCCTTGGGAACACCAATTTCCATACCAATCTCTGCAAGGGGGATACTATGCCGACACCCCTATTAAATCAAACATTTCCACCGATGCCATGGACTAGAACCCCAACTACGGATTGGTCATCAATTCCCTTAAAATAGTAAGTCCGCTTAGATCAACAAAATCCAAAATCATTGAGAGGTTTGCTTTGCTAACATTGGGGGTCAACATCGATCACGTAGCCACCATTCGCCAAGCCCGCCAAACGGTGGAGCCAGACCCGATCGCCGCCGCTGTGTTGGCCGAACTGGCCGGGGCGGATGGCATTACAGCCCATTTACGGGAAGACCGTCGCCACATTCAAGAGCGGGACGTGGAAATATTGCGAAAAACGGTGCGCACCCACTTAAACCTGGAGATGGCCGCCACCAAGGAAATGGTGGAAATTGCCCTCAACCTTAAACCGGATTACGTCACCCTGGTACCGGAACGGCGGGAAGAAGTCACCACGGAAGGGGGTTTGGATGTGGCTGGGAACTTGAACTATTTGCTGGGAGTAGTTGAGCAGTTACAATCCCGACATATTCCCGTGAGCCTCTTCATTGACCCGGATGTGGCCCAACTGAAAGCCTCTGCCCAAACCGGAGCAAAATTCATTGAATTACATACGGGCAAATACGCCAATGCCCCCACCACTGACGATCAAGCTATGGAGTTGGGGTCTCTGGCGATCGCCTGTGACATTGCTCTGGAACTGGGGTTAAGGATCAACGCTGGCCATGGATTGACCTATTGGAATGTGCGCCCAGTGGCGGAATTACCGGGCATGGAGGAATTAAACATTGGCCACAGCATCATGAGCCGGGCCATTCTAGTGGGCATGGAAAGGGCCGTGCGGGAAATGAAATTAGCCATGTTGGGCCTGCCATTTTAGTGCTGAGCCCGTGGTAGGGTGGAAAGTTGGGCATTGACGAGCCCACCCATCGTTAAAGTCAATCAGTATTTATTTTTTATAAAACATAAAACAAACTATATGGCTACCTATTATTACGCTTTGGCAAGTCAAAAATTTCTCCTGGAAGAGGAACCCTTTGAAGAAGTGCTGAAAGAACGGCGACGGGATTATGCCGAAAAAAATAAGGAAATTGACTTTTGGCAAGTGATTCAACCGGCTTTTCTTAACGCACCGGCATTGGCAGAAGTAAAGGCGAAAGCTCCCGAAAAAAATGTAGCAATTATTTCCACCAATAAGTCTTTTATTGTTTGGGTAAAACTCCGGTTGGAATATGTCTTAACTGGAGAATTTGAAGCTCCCTCCGATACCATTCCTGACCCCCTTGCATCCCTGGATTAGGTTCAATAACCATGGCGATCGGGCAAAACTTTTCTCCCCATAGCTAAGGTCAATTGCCCTACTCGTATTCCAGTAAACTCCAAAACTGATTACTGCCGGGGAACTGGGCTGCTACGGTCACATTGTCAAAGCGGATAATTTCTGAGCCGGTGAAAACGTCCCCTGTGCGGTCTAGGGGAATTAACTCTTGCCGTTGCTCATCCACTAAGACCACTTTTTCCGCCCCCGGCACTTGAATTTGGAAATAGCTAGCTTGGTTTTGGGGTAAATTCCTTCCCAATGGGGAAATTAACCGCACCTGCTTTTCACTAAATGTGCCATAGGTGCTGGGAAATGCTTGTCCTGCTCCCTGGGCCTTCACATCGTAGGCGATCGCCTGGTAATAGGTATCTTCCTGGGAATTTTTACTGAGAATTAATAACTGATATTCTCCCGGTTGGGGAAAGGCGGCATTGACTGTCACCTGGCTCTGCTGACTTTGGCTGAGGGTATATTGCTTATCCAAGGGTTGACCGTTGTTATCCATTAACTGGGCCACCACCTGCACATCATTACCCGTACGGAGAATCACTTCTAAATCCCCACCAGCGACGATGTCATTTTTGGGATGACTAACCAACGCTATTTGATCCCGGAAAAATCTGGGGGTCAACGCGGGTAACTGATCAAACGTTTGGCGATCGTAGGGTTGGGGCAATAACTGCCATTGGCTTTCCCTAGGAAAATGGCTGACAATTAGCTGTTCCGGCGCTGTAGCAAAATAGGTAGGGTTAAATTTAGCCTCGAACTTGCCATCACTGACAATGCCTGCTCCCCAGGTGGTATCGAGTAAATACCATTGACCGTCTATTTTTACCCCGTTCCAAGCGTGGTTAACGTCCGGATCATCCCCTACAATCACGTCTCCCCCTTTGGCAAAACCTTCAATAATGATCACATCTAACCCTAATTCCTTCGCTAAAGCCTGATACAAATTGGAGTAGCCAGAGCAGATGGTTTCCCCCCGAGCAAGCACTGTTTCCGGCCGGAGGTCGTCTATGTTGCGGGTTTCCGCCATGGGCACGTCATAGGCAATATTTTGGGTAATCCAGCTATAGGCTAAACGGGCCTTTTCCCAATCATTACTGGCCAAAGGGCGGATCAAATCAGCTAATTCTTTAACAGAAGTGCCTTGGTAGGTAATAGTACGAGCCAAATTGTCTAATCTTTCCCCTCCATCCACGGAAAAGCTTTTAGTGTTACCGGCAATGGGATTATCTACCCGTTGGGTCACTACGAGGGTTTTGGGGTTAATGCCCTGGGGCAAATTGTCGGCGATCGCCCCTAGGTTAACGGGTGGCAAATTCTTGGAACCACCGCTGGGGCTGAAATACCAAATCCCTGCCCCGATCAAACCCACCAGCATCAGGGCGGGGAAAAAGCCACCGTTAGCTTTCGGTGACTTTTTAGTCATCCTTCGTCGGGTTGACCGAGGTTGGGGACGGTAAGAGCTCACAGTAATAAGCGTTGATTAACGCTGAAAAATTGAAGTTGAGAAGACCAAGAAAAAACCTAAGCGCCGACAAACTTGAGGGAAACACCGTTCATGCAATAGCGTTTGCCGGTGGGTTGGGGTCCATCGTCAAAAACGTGACCTAGGTGGCCGCCACAACGGGCGCAATGAACTTCAGTGCGGGTCATGAAAAAGGATTTATCGACGGTGTAAGCCACAGCATTTTCCAAGGGGGCATAGAAACTGGGCCAACCAGTGCCGGAATTAAACTTGGTTTCGGAAGAAAATAAGGGAAGCTCGCAACCAGCACATTCGTAGGTACCTGAATCATAGTTTTTATCCAGGGGGCTAGTACCAGCTCTTTCCGTGCCATGTTTGCGGAGCACTTTATAGGCTTCCGGGCTTAGTTGTTGTTGCCATTCTGCATCGGTTTTGGTGACTTCAAAAACTTCGTTTGTTTTAGGCATGATTTGAGGTTCTAGTTCGGATTTAAGTTGGGGTTGGGATTGGTTGGTTGAGTGCACATATTGAGCTAGCCAGAAAGCTCCCAAGGAGGCGGTGCCCACTTCTAAAAGGTAACGTCTTTTCATGGTTAAAGTTTGGATGGGTGAGGTACGGGAAACTTAACTGGTGGGATTACGAAGTTGGGCAGTTTGTACGGTTAGGCTTAAACGGCGATCGCCCCGGAGTAGGTCGAGTTTGAGAGCTTTGTTCAAACCGGCTTGTTCTACTATGCGCTGTAGGCGGGCACCATCGCTAATGGGAGTACCGTCCACCGCCACAATGACATCTCCCCGACGGATACCGGCCCTTTCAGCGGGGGTTCCGGGCAAGACCCGCATCACCAAAATGCCATCCACTTCAGGAATGATAAAGGGAGAATTGGGATTGCGATTATTCTGCTGGGCTTGGTCCACCGTGATATTCATCATTTGCACCCCAATGTAGGGATGGGGCACTGTTCCCCCCGCAGCGAGGGTATTTTGAATTGCCTTGGCCTGATCTATCGGAATGGCAAAACCAATACCAGTAGCATCAGCTCGGATAGCTGTGTTAATACCAATCACTTCTCCCCGGGCATTGAGCAACGGGCCACCGGAATTGCCGGGGTTAATGGCGGCATCGGTTTGAATAAATTCCACCCGCTTATCGGGGATACCGGCCTGGGCGGCGGATCTTCCCAACGTGCTAATAATTCCTAGGGTAACTGTATTATCTAATCCCACCGGATTACCCACGGCGATCGCCCAATCTCCCACCTGCAGATTACTGGAAGTGCCAAGGGGGGCCACTGGTAGGGCAGAACCCTGGGGCTCAATTTTCACCACAGCCAAATCTGTCACTTCATCTGTGCCCCGAACTTGACCGTCAAAGGTGCGGCCATCCCGGAGAGTCACCACCACTTTACTGGCACCGTCAACCACATGGGCGTTGGTGAGAATAATGCCACTGTTGTCGATAATGAAGCCACTACCCTGGCCGGCAATGCGTCTTTCCCGGGGAGGTACGGGGAAGGATCTACCAAAAAATTCCTGGAAGAATGGGTCGTCCAAAATGGGGTCAGTGCGACGGGTTACCACTGTCTCCGTATCGATGCGCACCACCGCTGGCCCAGAACGGGATACGGCCGCCGCCACAAAGCTTTCTGAGGTCAGGGGTACCGATGCCTGGGCGGTAATCACAGGAGCCGGGGGCAAATCGTCCGCCGCCGCCACTGCATGGGGTAAATTGGCGATACCAAAAGCCGTGCCCACTGCAAAAGCCAATAAGTAACCGCCGATGCGGCGTAACCAAGTGGGATATTTCATCGTCTCCAAATACGCATTAGCAAGGATTTACAGAAATTTTCACTTTTGCCATTCTAACAGGGGCGATTTTACCTAAGAATCCGTTTTCAAAGCTTTTCCACGCCACTGACTTGTGGGCAATAGACTAGCCCAAGCAAACTTGGGGGCCGGAGTGGGAGTTGCCAAACGGTTTCTTGGGATGGATTGACTCAACCCCGGGTAGGCTTGAGTTTACTGCGCCCCAGGCTAGTTTTTCTTGAGTTTAGCCCCCGTGATAGGCTGATGGGGGGAGGAATCAGCCAGTCTGGCAACCTGCTACGATCGCCTCCTACTAAACCGCCCTATTTACCTTTGCACGACTGCATTACCGCCATGGCAGAACCCATTTCCCTATTGTTAGTTGATGATGAACCCGGTGTACGGGAATCCGTGCAGGCGTTCCTAGAAGATAGTGGTGATTTTAAGGTAGATTTAGCGGCCAATGCCACGGAAGCTTGGGATTATCTTCAGCACCATTTGCCGGCTTTGGTCATTTCCGACATTATGATGCCCCAGGTGGACGGTTATCAGTTTTTGCAAAAGCTCCGGGAGGATGCCCGCTTCCAGTCGTTGCCGGTGGTGTTCCTCACAGCCCGGGGGATGACTGGCGATCGCATTCAAGGTTATCAAACTGGCTGTGACGCTTTTTTATCCAAGCCCTTTGACCCCGATGAATTGGAGGCGATCGTCCGTAATTTATTAGCTCGTCAACAGGCAAGTAGCGATGCGGGCAGTGAATCGGCAAAGTTGCAGGAAATTTACCAAGAAATCCGGGCTTTAAAGGAGCAAATTGGCCAACCCAGCGGTATCCACACCACTCCATCGCCGATCAAGCTGGATTTTACCCCTAGGGAACAGAGCGTTTTAGATTTAGTTTCCCAGGGCTTAATGAACAAAGAAATTGCGGCCCAGTTAAAAACCAGTGTCCGCAACGTTGAAAAGTATGTGAGTCGTTTATTTACCAAAACTGGTACCAATAGCCGCACTGAGTTGGTTCGCTTTGCCCTGCAACACGGACTGACGGAATAACGCGAATAAGTTCACAGCAATTATTGGTTGAGCCAGTCTTTTTTGATTTTTCCTAAGGTGCTATGTCTGAAAATTTTGCTGTTGCTACGCCGGTGCGGGTCGGGATTGTGGGTACTGGCTATGCGGCCCAACGTCGGGCGGAAGTTTTCCAAGGCGATCTCCGTAGTCGGTTAGTGAGCTTTTGGGGTCATAGTGAAGCTAACACGGCTAAATTTGCGGATACATTTGGAGTTAGTCCCCGGCAATCTTGGCAGTCATTGGTTAATGATCCAGAGATAGATTTAGTGCTCATTGCCACCATTAATCAACTCCATGGGGCGATCGCCGAGGCGGCATTGCAAGCCGGTAAACATGTGGTGTTGGAATATCCTTTAGCGTTAACCTATGCCATGGGCAAAAAACTACAACAGTTAGCCCGGGAAAAAGGTAAATTACTGCATGTGGAACATATTGAACTATTGGGGGGAGTACACCAAGCCATTCGCCAGAACCTAGGCAAAATTGGTGAGGTTTTCTACGCCCGCTACAGCACCATCATGGGACAAAATCCCGCTCCCCAACGTTGGACCTATCACCATCAGCAATTTGGCTTTCCTTTAGTGGCGGCCTTGTCCCGCATCAGTCGGTTTACGGATTTATTCGGTACAGTACAGCAGGTGGATGCCCAATGTCGTTTTTGGGATCAGCCTAATCCGGAATATTTTCGGGCTTGTTTAGCCACCGCCTATCTCCAGTTTAATAATGGTCTTAAAGCGGAGGTTATCTATGGCAAAGGGGAAGTTTTTCACCAAAATGAAAGGATTTTCACCCTCCACGGAGATCAAGGTACATTAATTTTTGTTGGGGAAACCGGTAAGCTAATTCAAGCACAAACGGAAACGGAAATTATCGTTGGTAGTCGTCGGGGACTATTCAAACAAGACACGGAAGCTGTGTTGGATCATTTAACCACTGGTAAGCCCCTTTATGTGGACTCAGAAGCTAGTTTATATGCTTTGCAAGTAGCGGATCTGTGTGTCCAAGCTTGTGGAGATAAAGTTGAAAATTAGCAAAAATATAGGCAGTTAGCCAAACAAAAATTGGCAGATATAAACTGCTGAAAAAATCCCCACTACATCGGCCATCAGCCCGGCCAGAAGGGCATAGCGAATTTTTTTAATACCCACTGAACCAAAATAAACCGCCAGTACGTAAAATGTGGTTTCCGTGGAACCAAACATGGTGGCCGCAGTTTTCGCAATCAAGGAATCGGGGCCATGTTGTTCTACCAAGTCAGCAAACAAACCAAAGGAACCACTGCCGGAAAGGGGACGCATTAGGGCCAAAAGTAAGTTCTCCGGCGGAAAATTGACCAAACTCAACACTGGGCTAAGCACCGTCAGCAATAAATCCAGCATGCCAGAAGCCCGAAACATGGCGATCGCCACTAGCATAGCCACCAGGAAAGGAATAATCCTCACGGCAATGGTGAAACCTTCCTGGGCTCCGTCCACAAAAACTTCGTAAACTTTAACTTTTTTGACCACCAGGCCATAAAAGGGAATGCCACAGAGCAAAAAGGGAATAACATATTTTGCTCCAGCATTAAAAATATCGGCGACGGATTCGAGCATCAAATATCTGACCCAACAACAGGAATTTTATTGACGACTCAAGACGGGAAATTGTTGCACATTAGATGGAACAACCGGAGCTCATATTCTAATCACAAACCAGTTGATAGGTTGATATTTGAACTTAAACTTCCCTTGCTGGACTTGACTTGATCGACTAAATTTGCGGATTATAATCAAATCAACCTCTAGATTTGGGAAAATAGGCCGTTTTTCAAACACAATTTCGGACATACAAGTTGTGTCCCTTGCTAGAATCATAATCAAAGGGCTTGAGGTCGTGTTTTAAACGCTTTCCCTGGCCCTAAGTTTTGGGCAAAATTAAGTAAAACTCCCCTCATGTTAGGAAATTGGGGAGGGAAAATAAAACTTTGTAAATAGACTCTTAGAGCAGGAGGTCTAAATGCCCAATGCCCCTGAATTATTGACCAGAATCTACGAACTAGACTTTTATCAATGGATAGAAACTACCATTAATCAGATCCAGGAAGGAGATATTGACAAACTTGACTGGAATAGCTTAGTGGAGGAGTTACAGGATTTGGGTAACGAACAGAAACATCAGTTAGAAAGTCGCCTGTTGGTTATTTATGAGCACCTGCTAAAACTAGCCTATTGGTCACAGGAGCGGGACTACAATCAAAGGGGATGGAGGGTGACAATTTTGGAACAACGGAAACAACTCAGACGTTTGCTTAAACGTAGTCCTAGTTTGAAACCTTATTTTCGAGAAGTTGCCCAAGAAATTTATGAAGATGCTCGGCAAATCACCAGTCTCAAAACCGGCTTAGATGAAAACTTATTCCCTCTAGAACCTATTGCTACGGTGGAAGAAATACTGACTGAAGACTGGCTACCAGATTTTAGGGACTAATTAGAACTGATCTCGTCTTAAAGATAAACTTATCTGAGAGCGTGTTTTAAAAGTCTAAAAATGCCTATTCATCCCTCGTGGGAAAGGAGAAAAACGGCAGAAATTGCTCTTTCTTAAGGAGAGTTTAAAGAGAGTCTTTCCCAACAACGTAACTTTCCAAATCTTTCTAATAAGGGCTTATAAATTTGCTTCTTCTTCGATGGTCAATACAGGTGGCAAAGCAAATATCTTAAGTCGGGCTAAAAGTTTAGCTGCAATAATGGCTGTTGCCGTGGAACAAGTAGTAGCCAAAATTGTTGAGAAAAAAATGTCATTGGCCGCCGTCCCCATTAAACCCACCACAGTAGCAGGCAAAATTAATTGCACACTGGAAGTATTAATAGCTAAAAACATACACATGGCATCGGTGGCAATACTTTTATTGGGATTGATTTCCTCCAACTCCTGCATCGCTTTTAAGCCCAAAGGGGTGGCCGCATTACCTAGTCCCAAAATATTGGCGGACATATTCAACACAATGGAGCCGATCGCCGGATGCTCTGGGGGCACATCGGGAAAGAGTTTGATAGTGATGGGTTTAACCAGCTTGGCAATTAATTCCACCAAGCCGGCCGCTTCAGCAATTTTCATCATGCCCAACCACAGGGCCATAATGCCAATCAAACCAATGGAAAGTTCCACCGCTGTCCCGGCACTTTCAATGGCGGCCTCCGTCACTGCTTCAATTTTGCCCGTCACCGTCCCGGCTATCACCGATAGCAAAATAATTGCAAACCAAATGTAGTTGAGCATAACCCCTAGGGTAAACTTCCCCATCCCAGACGGGGAAAGCAGGAGCCTTGTTTCAATCGGGGTTACGCCAAGGCACTCCCAAATGTCCCAAACCTATGGGCTTGTCCCTAGTCTGTGTGGTAAATGCGCCGTCCGTAAAGCTCCGTAATGAAACTCAAATGCCCCGATAGCCAATCGTTGAGTTGGTCGGGATGGTAACGCCAACCCCAGTTGCCCGCCGCAGTGCCCGGTAAATTCATGCGACAGTCACCCCCTAAACCGAGGATGTCCTGGAGGGGAAAAATTGCGAGGGCAGCCACCGAACTGGATGCTAGGCGAATTAAGCTCCAATGGATACCTTCGTTACAAACACAACCGAGGTAATTGATCACCTTTTGCTGATCCTCCTCTGACCGTTCCTGGAACCAGCCCACGGTGGTGTCGTTGTCGTGGGTACCGGTATAAACCACCGCATTGCCATTGCTGTAGTTGAAGGGCAAAAAGGGATTACCCCGGTCGGAGTCAAAGGCAAAGTGCAATACTTTCATGCCGGGAAAGTTAAATTCATCCCGTAGCGCTTCCACTTCCGGAGTAATTACCCCCAAATCTTCGGCCACAATGGGTAAATTATCACCCAGGGCTTTCCCTAGGGCTTGGAAAAATTCCTTGCCGGGGGCTGGATACCATTCGCCATTTTCAGCAGTTTTTTCCCCTTGGGGCACTCCCCAATAGGACTCGAAGCCCCGGAAATGGTCAATGCGGACAATGTCTAGATATTGCAGATTGGCTTTAAAACGCTTAATCCACCAGGCAAAGCCCGTAGCTTTGAGGGTTTCCCAGTCGTACACAGGATTACCCCAGAGTTGCCCTGTGGCACTGAAATAGTCCGGTGGTACCCCAGCCATCATGGCCGCTTCTCCGGTTTCCGGATCAAGGCAAAAGTTCTCTGGATTGGCCCAAACGTCAGCGCTATCGTGGGCAACGTAGATGGGTAGGTCCCCAAAAATGGCTATGTGCCGTTGGTTAGCGTAGGCTTTGACTTCCTGCCATTGGCGAAAACCAAGAAATTGCAAAAATTGATGGTATAAAACTTCCGTTTTCAGGCGATCGCCCCAGATTTTCAGGGCTTCCGGTTCCCGCCAGGCAATGTCCTTGTCCCATTGGTGCCAACCGGCTCCATTGTGGGCTTCTTTGATGGCCATGAATAGGGCGTAATCTGCTAGCCAATCACTTTGGGCCCGGCAAAACTCCTCAAATTCCTGCTCAATTGCTGGCTCTATGTTGGTGCTGAATTGGGCAAAGGCCTGTTTTAAAACTTGGGATTTGTAGGCGATCGCCTGGTCATAGTCCACCCTGGGATTGGTAAATTCTGGGGCTTGGTCTAATAGGCCCGGTGGCAAAAATCCTTCTTCTTCTAGGCGATCGAGGCTAATCAACCAAGGATTAATCGCTAGGGCAGAATAACAAAGGTAAGGGGAATTGCCGAATCCGGTGGGGCCCAACGGCAATATTTGCCATACACTCTGGTCTGCGTCCGCCAAAAAATCGATGAACTGGAAAGCACCGTCCCCCAAGTCCCCAATGCCGAAACGACTGGGCAAGGAGGTGGGATGGAGCAGAATACCGCTACAGCGTTTATCTAACATGCAAGCCTAGGAAGGAAAATCTCTCTCCAGATTTAACATATCCAAAGGGCCAAGAAATGGCTTTACTAGTTTTAGGAACGCTACTGTCAAGATGTGCCTATAAACCTATGGGATCACAGCGAATTTCCACCTGAAAGCCATCCGGATCATAGAAATAAATTCCCCTACCCGTCGGTCTATTCACGGGGCCCGATGCAATGGTCACCCCGTGGGCCAACAACACGGCGATCGCCTGGTCAAATTGTTCCGGGGCAATGTCAAAAGCCAAGTGATCGGTGCGGGTAAAGGATTGGTGGGGATCCGCTGCCGGGGGAGATAAATTCGGTGCCGCAAACAGATCAATTACGGTGCCATCGGGGGTGATAAAATTGCTGACCTTTCCTTCTTCCACCATGGTTTTGAGGGTAACGGGTACCTCTTCCCCCACCAACGGTTTCAAACCCAAAATATGGCCGTAAAAGTGGCAGGATTTTTCCATATCTTTAACGTTCAAAGCAATGTGGTGCACACGCCGTAAACTGCCGATGGGTAAACCAGAAGAAAGATTCATGGTGGGAGAAAGGGCTCAACGATCAACACTGTCCCTGTTTTAATGGTTGATGGGCGGTTCTGCCAAATTTTTGTTCCCAACTTCCACTTCCCCTCTGCCTTTGTCTCAACCATTGCCACCCAATCCATCTACTCCGTCCCAGCCTGACCAAACCATTGGGGAGTTTGGAGAACAGGCCCTATTGACCCAATTACAAAAATTTTCCCCGGCGGAGATAACGGGGGACGATGCCGCTGTGTTCGATTTACCCAACTCGGACTCCCTGGTAATCAGCACGGATATGTTGGTGGAAAATGTCCATTTCAGTGAACAAACCACCTCCGCTTTTGACGTGGGTTGGCGGGGAGCGGCGGCCAATTTATCAGATTTAGCGGCCATGGGGGCCACACCTACGGGTATTACTGTGGCTTTGGCTTTGCCTCCCTCCACTCCGTTGGCTTGGATTTTAGAAGTTTACAAAGGGTTAACTGCTTGTTTAGAACCTTGGCAAACACCAATTTTAGGGGGCGATGTTTCCCGATCGCCGCTTAAAACTATTAGCATTACGGTTTTGGGTCAAGTGCCCCAGGGTAAAGCCTTGTATCGTCACCAAGCCAAAGTGGGGGATTGGATCATTGCCACTGGCGATCATGGAGCGTCTAGAGCTGGCCTGGAATGTTTACTTCATCCGCACAAGACTGAGCATTTACCACCAGAACAAAAACTAATTTGGCAAACAGCCCATCAACGACCCCAACCCCGCTTGGATTTAGTGCCCTCCCCTCTTAGCCTAGAAACGAGCATTGGAGCTATGGACAGTAGTGACGGCCTCGCTGATGCGGTATTACAAATTTGCCGAGCTAGTCAGGTGGGAGCCGAATTATGGGCAGAAAAACTTCCTATCCCCCAGGGATTAACCGATTGGGTTGGACTGGAAACTGCCAGGGAATGGACTCTCTATGGCGGTGAAGATTTTGAATTAATCCTGGCGATTCCCCCTTTAGAAGCACAAAAATGGCTAACGGCGATCGCCTCTTTGGATTTACCCCCCAACCGTTCTCCTCGAGTCATTGGTCAAATCATGGCAGGAACGGAGGTGTGTTTAATTTCTGCCAATGGGACCAAAAAAAAGCTATCTCTGGAGCAAGGATTTCAGCATTTTTAACCATCAATGGGTTACATGAATTTTAATAAACTCTGGCAACTAAATCTCATTTCATAAGTAGATATACGCAAATATTTTTCATTGGGTTGAGCTTAATTTATAATTTTTCTAGAGAGATCAAATATTAAAAAATCACAGGCAACTAAATGATTCCAGCGGGCAAATCATCTCAATCAAACAAAACCAACAAGCCTTGGTGGAAAAGAGGCATATTTAGCTCTGACAATGCCTTTGGTCGTTGGTTACAAAAAATACTTAACAAGTTTTTGAGAACCAAAGAAACTGTCCCCGAAGAAGCCTTATTTGCTCACCACCAAGCAGCCATGGAAATTTCTGTATTTGGCAAAAGCATGGATGTTTTACACAAAGAAGACTTTCTGCGCAATGAAGAATTTTGTATCTTAGTTAAGCTACGTTATTTACTAGACAATGGCATTGAGGAATACGCAGGTATCAACGAAAGTATTCAGTTACTAAAAGCTTCCATTGAAGCAAAAGATAGTTTTGTCATCATCGACCAAACAGAAAGCCGCTTTCGAGGCGGAAAACAACAACAATTCTATCAATTCGTGGAGGGCTTATTGACTGATTTCGTTAGTACTGAAGACTTTCAGGATCGCCTCAGCCAACAACTACGGGAAACTTTGACCCAAATTAAAACGCAGGAAGGTCAGGTAGCCCTAAGAAATTACACTGAGCAGTTACAAAAATTAGCGGAACGACCCCTGGCCCTGAAGTTACTTTCCTTGTTTAAATCCTACAATTTAGCCGATTATTCCCTCCTACGGCAGATTTCGGAATTAGTGCAACAGCTAAGCAAAAAAGATGTGCGGGATTATCAGTCCCTCAAGCCATTGATTGTGGCTAATTATCGAACTTTTGAGAGCTTAGGGAAAATTATTAGTTTGCCTCCCCAGCGTAGTAATCCAGATACATTTATGCGTATGACCCAAGTTTTGGTTTTAGAGTATAAATATCAATTACCCTTTGTGCAATTAGCCAACCTTTTAATGGTGATTAAACGGTGGTATCAACCTTATCAAAATATTATTGCTGTCCGGGAGCAATATCCTCCCCACCGCTATGAGCAGCCGCCGGATTTTCAAACTTCGATCCCCGGGGAAGCAATTTTTCTGAAATATAAAACCTGGTTAACAGAAAAAAGTACCGGAGTTCTTTTTCTTGATTTGGGAAATTAGGGTTATCAGCTGCTATAAATTCCAATCATTTTTCCCTAGGCGATCGCCCGGTTACGCCCCTGGGATTTAGCTCTGTACAGGGCTTGGTCTGCTTCACTGATGATTTTTTGCACCGTGTCTGCCATTGTTGGTATCAAACTAGCAACACCAATGCTAATGGTGACGTAATCACTAACCAAGGAATCCTGATGGGGAATTTGTAAAGCGGCGATCGCCTGGAGCATTTTTTCCGCCATAGCTAACGCTTCTTCCCGATCGGTATTGGGCAAAACCACAACAAATTCTTCGCCGCCATAACGAGCCACTAAATCCGTTACCCGCTGGGCAATACTCACTAAAGTTTGGGCCACTTTTTGCAGACAATCATCCCCCTGTTGATGGCCATAGAAATCGTTGTAAGCTTTGAAGTAGTCAATATCTACCAAGATTAGAGCTAAAGATTTTTCCTCCCGGCCATGCCGTTGCCATTCCTGGGCAATGTAAGCATCAAAACGGCGGCGATTGGCAATGTGAGTTAAACCATCAATATTGGCCAATAATTGCAACTGTTGATTTGCCGCTTGTAATTCTAATTCCATCCTTTTTCGATCAGTAATATCCCGCACCGTCACAGCAAAACCATCCCCTAATTTAACCGCCACAAAATGGTACCAATCAGAATTAGCGATAGGAAAATAAATATCTTGGGTTAAAAAAGTACCTGTCTCGACCAAATTAACAAACTGGTCAAAAAGTTTGGGATCTAGGCGCTGTAAAAAACGCTTCAGTAATACCCGACCAATTAAATCTTCCCGGCTCCGGTTAAAAGCTTTGGAAAGAATGGGGTTAATCACCAAACAACGAAAGTCTTCAATTTCTCCCGTTTGGGGATTACGCACAGCTTGCATGGCCGCAATGCCATCTAAAGCCGAATTTAAAACACTGGAAAGTAGGGCCCTCGATTGGTAGAGGACTTCTTCTGCTTCCCGGCGTTTTCTCACCTCTCTTTTGAGAGCAATCCGTTGCCTTTGAATAGTAAACTGACCCTCAATGCGGGCCACCACTTCTTCAATTTGAAAGGGTTTAGTGATGTAGTCTACCCCACCACATTCAAAAGCTTTAACCTTATCAAAGGTGTCACCTAGAGCACTAATGAAAATGATCGGAATATCCTGTAATTCTTCTTCTTGTTTGATCATTTCACAAACTTGATATCCGTCCATATCTGGCATTTTAATATCAAGCAAAATCAAGTCTGGTCGTTTGACCTGTAAGGTTCTAAGGGCCATTTTCCCGCTGGTAACACTCCGCACCGTGTAGCCCAAATTCATTAGTAAATCACTCAACAATTGTAGGTTGTTGGGTAGGTCATCTACCAACAGGATATTTCCCTTTTTTTCATCGGTATTTTCCATAATAATTACTATGATAGCGGCTCAATTAAATCAAGAATTTTTTCAAATTCAAATCTACGTACTAATTTAGTTAGATTTTGCTCCAATTCTGACTCTGAAGCTGGAATTTCTGCTATCAATTTCATTACCTGCTCAGTGTCAGCTTCTAAAAGATAATGGGATAACTGAGTCAACCAATCCTGGGACATAATTAGAAAATTTTCTGGCCTCAGTGCGGTGTCTCCCTGATTATCGTTCTTGTTTGGGGCTGACTCATAAACATATGTTACTCCTAAATGTTTGGTCAAGGCGTCAAAAATGGTATTCTCCCGGAATGGCTTACGGAGAAAATCATCGCATCCCGCCGACAGTACGACCGCCTTTTCTTCCTCTAGCACACTGGCCGTTAGGGCCACCACCGCCGTTGCATTGCCTTTGACCTGACCCTTAATGTATTTAGTTGCTTCATAGCCGTCCATCACGGGCATTCTCATGTCCATAAAGATTAAATGGGGCTCCCAGCTTTCCCACAGGGCGATCGCCTCCTGGCCGTTACTAGCTTCTTCGATCTCAAAACCAAAGGGAGCGAGGAGTTTAATTAGTAATTGACGATTCACACTCTTATCATCCACCACCAGAATTTTATAGACAGGTTGTCCTGGAGTGAGGGCAATAATTTTTTTCGCAGAGTTGGGTTCCCGACTCAAAGTTATTTCCCCCAAATCAACTAAAATCGAAAAGCTAAAGGTGGTCCCCTGGTCAACCACACTACTAACGTTAATATCTCCCCCCATTAACTTAATAAACTGACGGGTAATTGCGAGGCCTAATCCGGTACCTTCCTGGGCATTACGACCAGATTCTGTTTGGGAAAAAGCTTCAAATAAGTGACTCAACTCCACTTCACTAATTCCTTTACCCGTATCTTTAATTGTGAAGTCTAACCAATATTTATTTTTAGGCTCCGTTGATATTTCTGGGTTAATCACTTCCTGTTGTTCTGCATTTCTAAAGTTGCTAGTTAGGACTACTTCTCCCTCCGTTGTAAATTTAATCGCGTTACTGAGAAGATTTAACAAAATTTGTCTGAGCTTAATTTCATCGCCGTAAACGTATCTCGGTAAATCATGATCTCGAATAAAAATCAGCTCGATACCTTCATTGGCCGCCTTGAGATGCAACATATCTTCTAAATCATCCAGAAGAAGATAAAGATCAAAATTATGGCGATTTAAATGGGTTTTACCAGCTTCAATCTTAGAAAAATCAAGAATATTATTGATTAAATTTAATAGATATTCCCCGCTACGTTGAATAATGCCAGCATTTTCGTACTGCTCCATTGGTAGATTTTTGGTACGCAGCATGAGCTGGGAAAAACCAATAATAGCATTGAGAGGAGAGCGCAGTTCATGGCTCATATTAGCCACAAATGTGCTTTTAGCCTTAGCCTCACTTTCAGCTATTTCTTTTGCCCTCACTAGGTCAACCTGTTTTTGTAAGGATTCATTGTATTCTATGAGAATTTTTTCCCTTTGAGCCCTTTCTAATTCCCTTTGTTGATAGAGTTCCTGGAGCTTTTGATTTTGTTCTATTAATATCTGATTGGTCGTAAATAATTGATTTTTCGATCTTTCATTTTCACTGAGGACGGCATTTAAAACTAGGGTTGTCATACTGATGCAAGCTAAAATTGATTGCAATAATAAAAGTTGATCTTTGATAGCTGCTTTTTCTTGGTCTAGGGCAAGAATTAATACCAACAGGGCAGAAACTACAATTGTCAACAGAGAAGATCCAACTTCAGTGAAGCGAAAGGCTGACCAAAGTAAAAAAGGAATCAGTAGATACTCAATGGGATAACCGTTGGCAATAATGTTAACAATTAATAGAATAAAAAAAACAATGCTAGCCGCTTCGAGCCATTGTTCTTGTAGTAGTTTAATAAATACTTTAAAATTATGATTACAAGCAATGATAAAGGGAGTAACAATCAAGAGGGCAAAAGCATCACTCAACAACCAAGTATAGGCAATTTCAGAATATAAGCCGAAAGAAATTTTCTCAAATAAATATAATAAAAATGGACAAATGATTGCAGCAGGAAGACGACTGCCAAAGCAAACAAAAACAATAAATCTAATAATATTCTTAATTTTAGAAAATAGATAATTATTGGCTGTAAGAATGTCACTAAGATAGATTGAAAAAAGATTGACTAAACTGACTACCCCAGTGATCGCCACCGTTAGTATGAAATTAGCAGCACTCTCCAAACCGTGGAGAGCCATAATTTCTCCCAGCAATAATCCCCCAACCATACCCGGCCAGACTTGGTAACCCCAAATAGATAAAAAGCCTACAGCCATACCCGTAGGAATCCAAATGGGCGATGAAGCGGTGCCCGCATAGGTAATAAATAATTGGGAAATATAGATAGTTCCATAGATGGCGATCGCCACTATAATTTGCTTCTGCCAGGACACTGATCGAAAATCAGCCAAACCTTTGAAAACAGGGTTATTGATTTGCATTTTATCTTCTATTTTTTATAGAAAAATACTTAAATCACGGTCTGAGATGACAATAAATTATCCTAATTTTCCAGAGAGACTCTAAACAATTTAAATAAACTTAAGCTTAGTTTTGATTTCAATTTGACAACAGAAGGAGATTGTAGACCCCTCTTTTTGCCCAGAAGCGGGCTTTGGCATTGGCTCCCCACTCTAATGAGTTGGTTCAATGGTTTTACCCATGGCAAATCGACGTAAATTTTCTCCCCCTATGTTAACGGTTTCTTCCGCTATGACCACAAAGCCCCTGGACTCGAAAAAGGGCCGGGCTACCATACTTGCTTTAGTCTTAAGTTCCCTTACCCCGTCAGCGATGGCCAACTGCTCTACTGCTTGCATCAACATAGTGGCAATGCCCAAGCGGGCAAAGGCTGGATGGACAAAAAGTAGGTCCACCAATCCAGCGCCATCATAGCCAATAAAGCCAATAATGGTTGTTCCTTGCTCAGCCACCAGCACCACCATGGCTTCCAGGCGATCGCGCCACCGTTGTAAGTCTGGTTCGGATGGGGCCCAAGCGGTCAGTTGGGCTGGGGAATAATATGTAATGCCTAACTGATGAACAGCCTTAGTGAAAATTTGAATGATATTGTTCAAATCCGAGGGCTGATATGGACGTAGATTGATGGTATTCACTTTGGCTACCTTGGGACGAAAGTTGCCAATCTTTGGCTGAGAAATATTTTGCAATGCAAAGTTAAAAAGCAGAGGGGGTCAGCACCATGGTTAAAATTTTCGGTATCTTGGTCGTTTTAATTGCTTTCCTGGGATCTGGTTGTAATGTAACTGGTTTGATCCCATCTCTTGGTTTCCAGTTTCCACCATTACTAATGCAGAGATGGACGGGTTGAACTAAGTCTCTCCGGGGCTGGGAACAGAACTTTGCATTTGAAGGGACAGTGCAAAATGATTTGGGACTGGGCAAGGCGATATAATGGCCCCCTTGGGTACGAGCTGATGACTCACCCCATTTCTGGGAATGCCCAAGCGCGAGTATTTCTCCCTTCCTTGTCCACCGTCAACGTTTACCATGGCCTACTACTGGTTTAAAGCCTTCCACCTGATTGGCATTGTTGTTTGGTTCGCTGGATTATTTTATTTAGTGCGTCTTTTTGTCTATCACGCCGAAGCAGACCAGGAGCCGGAACCAGCCAAAACTATCCTCAAAAAACAATATGAGTTGATGGAAAAGCGGCTTTACAACATCATCACCACCCCCGGCATGGTAGTTACGGTGGCTATGGCGATCGGTCTCATTTCCACAGAACCAGAAATTCTCAAATCCGGCTGGCTCCACATCAAACTCACCTTTGTGGCGTTACTGTTGCTTTACCATTTTTATTGTGGTCGGGTGATGAAAAAGCTAGCCCAGGGGGAGTCCCAATGGAGTGGGCAACAATTCCGGGCTTTAAATGAGGCACCGACTATTTTGCTCGTGGTGATTGTTCTACTGGCGGTGTTTAAGAATAATTTGCCCCTGGATGCGACCACTTGGTTAATTGTAGCTTTGGTCATTGCCATGGCTGCTTCGATTCAACTCTACGCTAAAAAACGTCGCCGGGACCAAGCACTATTAACGGAACAGCAAAAAGCGGCTTCTGCTCAGAATTAGCTGCTAACGTTGCTGACATGGTGACTGCAACTACCTACAACCAAGGAAAGTTGAGTTTAGGCTAGGCTTCATGCTTACTCCCTAACTCTGTCGCCACTTTAATCTGTTACCCATACTCTTACCTAAATATTTTCCATCACCCACTGATGTCCCATACTCTGACTAAGCTCGATCTACCCACCTTACAAACGGAGCTGGAAAATGCCACCGCCCAACAGATCATTACCTGGGCGGCCCAAACCTTTGGCCCTGGCTTGGTGATGAGTACTAGTTTTGGCATTCAGGCGGCGGTGATGCTCCATTTAGTGACTAGCATTGTGCCCAATATTCCTGTTATCTGGATTGACACGGGCTATTTACCGCTGGAAACCTATCAGTTTGCGGATCAGTTGACCGAACGGCTACAGCTAAATTTAAAGGTTTACCAATCTCCCCTCAGCCCAGCTCGCATGGAAGCTCTGTACGGCAAGCTCTGGCAACAAAAAGACGTGGAATCCCTCAACCGTTATGATCAAATCCGCAAAGTTGAACCAATGCAGAGGGCATTAAAAGAACTAGAGGCGATCGCCTGGTTGACGGGGTTAAGGAGGGATCAAACTCGGCACCGTCAGAATTTGAAACCAGTGGATCTCCAGGGTAATCAGTATAAAGTTCTCCCCATTTTGGACTGGAATTCTAAGATGGTTTACGAATATCTCACCGCCCACGATTTACCCTACCATCCGTTTTTTGACCAGGGTTACGTCTCTGTGGGGGATTGGCATTCTAGCCGGCCCCTGATGGCCCACGATGAAGATGAAAGGGATACCCGTTTCCACGGCCTCAAGCAGGAATGTGGCTTGCATTTGCCCTTGTCCCCGGAAGCCGGCCAAAGTTTGGATTCCAGCGCTTTGTAGGGCGGCTAGTAATGTCCTAACTCTTTACCAATTTGCTGTTCAGAGGTTTGCTTGATTTTAATTTTTGCTCAATGCTTCCGATAAACATTCAGCGGCCTTTTCCACCAACGGAATGGTTTGCTGATACACCATGCGGGTAGGACCCAAAATGCTCACACTGCCCATGGGAATCTCTTGTTGGCGATAAATGGCGGACACCAACGTGCAAGGATGCATGGATTCCAGCGGGTTTTCTGCGCCAATGCGGATGGTCACCACTGGACGGGTTTTAGGAATAGTTTCCCCGGTTAGCAAATTCATTTCCTGACCCAAGTTAGCCAGATTATCTCCATAGTTATCGGGGTCGAACAGCAGGGAAAATAATTTATCCTGTTCCTGTTCTAACAAAGACAACAGCATTTGTACCTGTTCCAACTGGGAAAACTCTGGTTGTTGGATTACCTTAGAAACCCCATGAACCACTAAGGGGCCCGCCATGCGCCGTTGCAGGAGGGGCTTGATTTGTTGTTGTAAGCCTTTGAGAAAATCGGCATAGATACTAAATTTTTGGTCTAGCTCTTGCCAATTTAAATGGCTCAACTCAGAAAGGTTTTTTCCCCGCAATTGGGCATTGAGAAAGTTGGAGAAAATTGCCAATTCCTGTTCCAATTCTCCCTCTTCCTTTGCTTCCATGGCAGCGGGTAAATCTAGGGTAGCGGAATGGGTATGATAGCTGTCGGTCACCAGAATAATTAATATCTGATGGGACGGTAACAGCATTAACTGTAAATGCCGCAATTGCACCGTTTCCGTTTGGGGAAAAGTAATCAGGGCGATATAACCGCTCAAGCCTGCCAAAATTTGCCCCATTCTTTGAATTAGGGCTTCAAAGTGCCAATTATCACCGTTAATTTCACTTTCTAACCGTTGTTTAACCGTGCGGCTCTGGCGATCGCTCCAGGTCAAAAGATTATCAACATAAATGCGGTAACCGGAATCGGAGGGAACCCGCCCGGCGGAGACATGGGGTTGGTAGAGTAAACCCGCTTTTTCTAGTTGGCCGAGGGCATTGCGAATGGTGGCGGAACTGACAGCAAATTGATATTCCTGGGCCAGGGTCTGGGAGCCCACAGGCTCGGCGGTGGCGATGTAGTGCTGGACGGTGGCGCGGAGAATTTGCTGATGGCGATCGTTTAAGCGGAGGGGCTTCACCATTGTTTCCTAAATTGCGGGCTAAAGACTAGATGTTAAAACGGTTGTTGTCGGGATAGATAAATTGGGTTCAGAGTTAAAAGTCTATAAAGGATTCTTAAAAAAATTAGATTATAAAATAATTACCCAGGATTTGCTTGGGCCGTTGCTAGTGTGCCCTGGATTATATCCCATCAATTAAAAGTGAAAGTTAAGCAAGCGGAGAGGGTGGGATTCGAACCCACGTTGAGTTTCCCCAAACCCGATTTCAAGTCGGGCGCATTCGACCACTCTGCCACCTCTCCAGGGGGCTAAAGATTAGTTAATCATCTTACCATGGCCGTCCTAGGGACATTGCCCGGTCAATTTTGTTCGGCACTGCATTGGGGTTTAAGCAGTCCTGGAATAGTGGCCAGTAATTCTCCGGCGATCGCCAGAGGATCTTGATCTGCTTGCAGGGGAAACCGGAGATCCGCCTGGGCGTAGAGGGGTTGCCGTTGAGTCAATAAATTTCCTAGCCGTTCTTCGAGATTTTCCACCTGGAGCAGGGGTCTTGCTTCATCTCCCTGGAGCCTCGACAACAGTAATTCCAGGGAACCATCAAGCCAAATGACTAGGCCATGGTGTAGATAACTCCAATTTTGTCGCCGGAGAACTACTCCGCCCCCGGTGGCAATGACGCTTCTAGTTTGGGCCGCCAGATGTCCCAACACTTCCGTCTCCAAATCCCGGAAAGTATCCTCCCCATCCTCCGCAAAAATGTCGGCGATCGCCTTGCCGGCCACCCGCTCAATCAACACATCCGCATCGAAAAAACGGTACCCCAACTGTTCTGCTAACAATGGCCCGACGGTGGATTTACCACTGCCCATCATGCCGATCAGAAACAGGTTAACGCCTTGTAATTGTTCTTTGATTAAATCCTGGGCCATGGCAAAAGTTACAGAGGTTGAAAAATAGTGAACAGTAATTGGATGTTAGTCCCAAGCCAATTTGCCCCCTAGGGTTCGGCAATGCATCGGCGTTCCCTAGCTTAAATTATCTTGATGTCCAAAGAAGGCTCGCTTTCCGGAATCACCATTACCATTGGAGGGAAAGACGTTGAACTTGTTTAATCGCCATTATGGGTAAGAATCTCCTCGAACAACTGCGCCAATTTACAGTGGTGGTGGCCGACACCGGCGACATCCAAGCCATTGAAACCTTTACCCCCAGGGATTCCACCACTAATCCTTCTTTGATTACGGCGGCGGCCCAGATGCCCCAGTATCAGGAAATTGTGGATAGTACCCTGCTCAAAGCTAAGGATGAAGCCGGGGAAAATGCTTCTATTAAAGACATTGTCCGATTGGCCTTTGACCGTTTGGCGGTGGCCTTTGGCCTCAAAATTCTGCAAATTATCCCCGGCCGGGTCTCCACGGAAGTTGATGCCCGCCTTTCCTACGACACGGAAGCCACCATTGCCAAAGCTCGCTACCTGATTGGGGAATATGCCAAAGCCGGCATTGATAAAAAACGCATTCTGATCAAAATTGCTTCCACCTGGGAGGGTATTAAGGCAGCAGAAGTGTTGGAACAAGAAGGTATTCACTGTAACCTCACCCTACTATTCGGTCTCCACCAGGCGATCGCCTGTGCCGAAGCCAAAGTCACCCTAATTTCTCCCTTTGTGGGGCGGATTTTGGACTGGTATAAAAAATCAACGGGTAAGGAATATGACAGCCACGAAGACCCAGGGGTACAGTCTGTTACCACCATTTACAACTACTACAAACGCTTTGGTTACAAAACTGAAGTGATGGGGGCCAGCTTCCGTAACATTGGCGAAATCATCGAATTGGCCGGCTGTGACCTGTTGACAATTTCCCCCCAACTGTTGGATCAACTGCGGAACACCGAAGGGGATTTACCCCGCAAACTCGACCCCGCCACGGTGCCCCAGGACATTGAAAAAATTGCCATGGACAAGGCCACCTTCGACAAAATGCACGCCGAAGATCCGATGGCCTCGGAAAAACTGGCCGAAGGCATTGCCGGTTTCACCAAGGCTTTGGAGGTGTTGGAACATTTATTGGAAGAAAGGTTAAAAGTTCTCGATGGCCAAGAGCACATCAAACATGGGGCAGAGGAAATTTTCCATGCCTATGATCTAGATGGGGACGGTTTTATTACCAGAGAGGAATGGGCCGGCACCGATGTGGTTTTTGATGCCCTAGACCGGGACCATGATGGCAAAATCACCGCCGCTGAAATGTCCGCTGGGTTGGGAGCCGCTTTCCGTTTAGCCTCTGTGGGTTAGGTGTTCTCAGGGCCCAGTCCTTAAAAGTATTGGGGAAAACCATCCCCTCTTTTGCTGTCCTCAACGGGGCTTTTTGCCATGGCCGCCGTTGTAGTTTCTCCCCAGTTAATCACAGCACCATTATTTTGCTGAGTTGCCCTCAGTTTGGGGGCGAGGGAGGGCACAGATTCCGCTAAACTGGGGGGGATTGCAATGTTTCTTTACTTAACCACTATTTAAGCAATATGACGATTGAAATAGGTCAAAAAGTTAAGGTTTACCGTCTGCGGGACCGGGTTTCCCCCGATGTGGTGGGTAAACTAGGTAAAGTCGGTGTTGTTAGGGATTTTAAAATGACCGATGGCAGTGGTATTGGAGCGGTGGTTTCCTTTGATGACCGCACCGCCACCTGGTTTTTTGAGGATGAGCTCAAAGCGATTTAATAGCTGGTTTTGCTCTCCCCCATTGGTTTTGACTACTTTTCCCGATTGCCGTTGAAGTGTTTTTACGGTTTGCTTCGGGAATCTTTGTTATTTTTGCTGGATTTTAGGAAATTGCTGTGGCATTAGTTCTAACTTTTTTAGGAAAAGGTGGCGTTGGCCGGACCACGGTGGCGATCGCCGCGGCTAAAAAACTGGCCCAAGCAGGGCAGAGGGTGCTAGTGCTAGGGCAAGATCCTAGTTTGGCTTGGCAATGGGGGGTAACCCTGTCGGAAACGGCCCAGGGGGTGGAAGGCAATGTTGATGGTTTACTGCTTAGTTCTACCCACCTGCTGGAAAGGGGCTGGGAAAAACTTAAGGAAGTGGAAGCCCAGTATCTGCGATCGCCAGCGCTGAAAAATATTTACGGCGAAGAATTAGGGGTTCTGCCCGGCATGGACGAAGTGTTGGTGCTCAATGCCCTGCGGGAATACGAACTCAGTGGCCGTTATGACGTGCTGATTTACGACGGCCCCGGTAACCTTTCCACCCTGAGGATGTTGGGGATTCCCGAAATTGCTAGTTGGTATTGGCGGCGTTTCCAGAAAGTGTTGGCCGACTCGGAAGTGGTGCAGACCCTTTCCCCGTTTGTGCAGCCGGTGGCCAGTGCGGTGCTGAGTGTGAACTGGAGCCCCGACCAAATGCTCAACCATCCCGATGGCCCGCAAAATTTGTTGCAACAAGGTAAAGCGGCGATCGCCGACCCCAATCGGTTTGCCGCCTATTTGGTTACTAGCACTGATTCCCTGGCGCAAAAAACAGCCCAAAGCTATTGGGGTGGGGCCCAGCAAGTCGGAGTAACAGTAAAGGGCGTGATTCAAACTCCCTTGGGTAATGGCAGTTTAGATGCGAATTTATTTGATCCGTTGCCCATTGCGGCTCTACCAAGTTACAACCAAGGTAACTGGCAACCCCTGATGGATGCGCTCCCCAATCCCCAAGCCATGGGGTCGGCTCCCCGACCATTGGAAATTGACGTTAACGCCCGCCAGGTGAAGGTATTTTTGCCCGGTTTTGATAAACGTCAGGTGAAATTAACCCAGTCTGGGCCGGAGTTAACCATTGAAGCGGGGGATCAGCGGCGCAACATTGACCTGCCCGGTAATCTACGGGGTAAGGCGGTGGCGGGGGCCAAATTTCAAGGAGGATATTTAATTGTTAGTTTTTAGTGTTAACTTGACCCAATCCCTGCGTCGGCGTGGTTTTTGGTTCACCCTGGCCCTGGTGGGGTTGGCGATCACCGTGGGTAGCTTTCTCATCAGTCCTTTTTCCAAGGTTATTCCCGACCCAGTGGTGGACATTAACCCGGTCTCTACAACGGCAAGGGGCACCGAAAAAGCCGTTTTTGCCGGGGGCTGTTTTTGGGGACTGGAAGCCATGTTTGAGGAAGTGCGGGGTGTTAAGGATGTGCAAACCGGCTACAGCGGCGGCACTGAAGCCACGGCCAACTATGCCAGGGTGAGTGGTGGCGGCACGGACCATGCGGAATCCATTGAAATTGTTTATGACCCCGCCCAGGTAAGTTACGGCGAACTGCTGAAAATTTTCTTTTCCGTCGGCCATGACCCCACCCAAGTTAACCGCCAGGGCGTAGACCAGGGTCGTCAATATCGTTCGGCCATTTTTGCCACCACTCCTGAGCAAAAGCAGGTGGCCCAAGCTTACATTGACCAACTAGAGGAAAGTCAGGCCTTTGACCAGGCGATCGCCACGGAGGTGAATGACTTTGATGCCTTTTATCCAGCGGAGGATTATCACCAGGATTTTGTCCAACGGAATCCGGCCCATCCCTACGTGTTAGTCCACGATTTGCCCAAACTCCGAAAATTTCGTCAGCAGTATAGCGATAAATTAAAAGTCCAAAGTTAGGGGTTAGTAAACCTTGTTTAAATCAAGACTTACTTTTGTCTAGTTATAAGCAGTCTAGGACGATCACCATGGTCGTCCAGCAAGGGTTTAACAAGGCCCTAAATGACTGTCAATCCACTCTCAGCCCCTCCTTTAATAGGCAAGAAAATTGGCAAAAGCGACCTTCAGAAGGACAAAAATAGTGGGCTTTGGCTAACTACCAGAGAAATTACTGAACAAAATCAATGACCGATATTCAAAAACAGTTACAAGAAGAACTAGCCCCCATGGATTGGGGCACCATTATTCCCCACGCCAAGCGGGATGCGGTGATTGTGGTGGATAGTAGTTTAGATTTGCTCTCCGTTGGTCTGGCGATCGCCAAGGATGAAGTTAACCAAGTCAACCATTGGATTAGCGAATTATTGATCCATAAGCCCACGGAGAAGGAATTGACCGATTGGAACGATGATCCAGAACGGGAATTTCAAACCCTGATTGTGCAACCCTATGTGTTAGTACAACCCGGTTGAATTGAGGGTCTTTAACTACAGGTCTTAAAAAGTACAGCCTAAGCATCAATGGCCCGGATTTGGGTGAGGATAGCTTCCGCTTTTTGGGCCATGTCCTTTTTCTCTTGGGCGTTGAATAATTCGGCGGCCTTGGTTAAATCGGCGATCGCCTTGGGTTCATCTCCCAGACGATATTGGGTTAACCCTCGATTGAAATAGGCTTCAGCGGAGTCGGGATCCAACTGAATGCTTTGGTTATAATCCGCTAGGGCTTGTTGGTCTTGCTTGAGACGATTATGGGTCAACGCCCGGTTGTAATAGGCATTGGCATGTTGGGCATTAATGCGAATGGCATCGTTATAGTCGGCGATCGCCGTAGTTTCATTGCCTAATTGGGACTGGGAGTTACCCCGATAAACATAAAAGTCCGCATAGTTGGGATTAATTTCGATGGCATTGCTGCAATCTTGAATGGCTTTGTCGTACTGACTTAATAAAAAATAAGCATAACAACGGTTACCCAGGGCATAGGCAAATTCAGGATTTAAACTAATGGCCTGGTTGTAGTCCGTAATGGCCGCCTGGTATTGCCCCAAAACGTGCTTGGCATAGCCCCGGTTGTAATAGGCATCGGCGTCCTGGTCATTGAGTTTGATGGATTCGGTAAAATCGGCGATCGCCCCGGAGAAATTTTGCGCCGCTAGTTTGTCCACCCCATCGTTGTACCATTGCACCGCTGACTTGGTTTGGGCCAACACGGGCAAGCTCAAGCCCCAGGCAAAGGTTAAAGCCATGACGGTGAAGCGTTGGGACCAGGGAAAAGGATGGGGGGATGCCATAGAATTTTTCAAAATTAACATCAGGTCAATGGGCGGAGGTGGTTAGTTGGCCTAGATTAGGGCAATCTACTCGCCATGGGCAATGGAATTCGTTTGGAATGAAATTAAACTCCCTTAGTTAATGAACCATGGTAACAAGCTGGGAATTACCAATGGATCCCCCCTCAGCCAGGCAATTAACAGGGCCAAGGCCAAACAGCCCCCCAGGGTTAAACTCAACAGAGCCAGCGCAAAAAACTCCCCCGCCGACAAAGGGCGATCACTAGCATCCAAATAGGCGGAATTTCTTCCCAAGCTTGTTGATGCGGCCGAATTTTGCCCTTGGAAGGGATCCGGCGGTACCTGAATCACATTCCAGCGGGAATAGCCAATTTGCAAGTCGTACACAGAACGGCGATCAGGATTGCTCAATACAGCATAAGCCTCATTCAAGCGCTGAAATTTGACCGTGGCAATGTCTGGGGTTAATAGGGTAGTGTCTGGATGGTAGCGCTTGCTTAATTCCCGGTAGGCTCGACGGATGGCCACCGGGGAAGCGGCGGGGTGTAGTTCCAAAACACCATAATAACTGTCGGCAAAAGGAGAAGGGGCCACTCCCGGTCGGGATCGAGATTGGGTGGAATGGGGATTAGAAGACACGGGAAAGTTTACATTGGGAAAGACTTTGCCCTATTTTAGACTGAGTTTTTTCCACGATGATTATGTCTGTGTGTTTGCCATGGCTGGCCCGTTGTCGCCGCTTTCTCATAGTTTCCCTTGCTTTTGCTATGTTACTGCTGGGAATCTGGGGCACTCTGCCCTTTTCCCTGTCCGATCACGGTACGGCGATCGCCGCTTTGGAAGATGACCGTTACGATGGCAATATTTTTGTTGTATATGCCGGCAATGGTTCCCTGGTGCCGCCCCGCTTAAACCTAAGAGAATCCTTTGAACGCAAATTACCGGTTATTTTGGTTTATTACCTCGATGACAGTAAAGATTGCAAACAGTATGCTTTCATCGTTTCCCGTATGCAGGAATTTTACGGTCGGGTTGCTAGCATTATTCCCGTTTCCGTTGACAGCATTCCCGACCAAAAGCGTTTCCGTCGCGATGAGCCCGGCTATTACTACAGCGGTGGCGTACCCCAGACGGTAATTCTAGATAAAAGCGGCAAAAAAATCTTCGACGCCCAGGGAGCACTTAAGTTTGAACTAGTGGATGATGTTCTCCGGGATTTATTTGATTTATTGCCCCGTTCCGAGTCCGTGGAACTGAAACAGCGTACCTATAACGAATTCAATAGTGAATTAGTCGATTAACCCATTCTTTCCGACAACAAAAAAACGGATAGGCCCAGTAAAGTTAGTTGGGTTTATCCGCTTTAAGGTCAATTTGTTACCGGAAATTTAGGGGAAAAAGTTTAGGGGTCATGGTCGTCCGGGCCGAAGTCAAAATCGTCTAGGGAAGTTGAGATTACAGCATCGGCACCGGGGGAACTGGTGTCACTCAACAAGGCATCCAAGTCATCTAACTCGCTACTTCCACTGGAGGGGGCTTCTCCGAGCATGTCCGCTAAACCGGGAAAAAGATCATCATCCTCGTGTAACTCAGCTTGGTTTGCATTGCCTTCATCGGTTTGCAGTAGGGCCAGCAGATCGTTGTCAGAGGAATTGGGATCTTCATCTAAAATATTGATGAAAGGATCTCCCCCATGGGTTTCCGGGTTGAGCTCCAGCAGGTCAGGAAAATCACCACTGCCCTCCCCTAATGTCTCCATGCCGACAAAACCGGCGCTGATGGGTTCTTCATTGGAAAATTCCGGTAGGAACTCATCCTCATTCTGTCCGGGAAAAAGCTCCGTCTCTTCTGTTTGCAATTCCAAAAGAAAGTCGAGGTCATCGGCTTCAGCGCCCCCATCCCCCGGCAAAATCTCTTCAGTGGTTAGCTCAGGGGCTGGAGTGTCTGTGCCCAGACTTGCCAGTAGATCTTCAGACAGATTTAAGTCATCACCGGAGTCGGATGTGAAGGAAAGATCGTCACCAAAGTCTTCCAATTCCCCCAGAGTCTCAGTTTCCGCCGGGGTTTCGCTGAATAAAGGGAGTTCAGGGGCTGACTGTTCTTCGGTTAACTCGGCTAAAAATTGATCACTACTTTGTTCCGTTTCCGCCGCTTCTGGTGTTTCCACACCGGATAGCTCTGCTAGTTGTTGTCCGGGGTTGGTGATGCCCTCATCATTGATATCAGGCAATTCCGTTGCCAAGTCCATGGGCTCAAAATTTTCTTCCCCACCACCAAAGTCCATATCTGGTAGGGAGGCTTCTGCGGGGGCATCAACCCAGTTTTCCAAATCAGCTTCCGCCTCTACCTCGGTGGTTTCAGTGGGGGGAGCATCAAAGGGGGAAAACGTTTCTTCCTCCACCATGGGTTCCCCTACTGGCCCCTGGTAGTCTAAAAGTTCGGTTTCCAGTTCTGCTGTGGGAGGAGCATCAACCCAATTCTCTTCCTGTTCTGGAGTAGTTTCCGCTATTTCAGGCGTTTCTTCCGTGAAAGTGGCCTCCATGAATTCTGCTACGGGTTCGGCCGCCGGAATAAATTCTTCCCCTGGGACTTCGGTAAATTCGGCGATCGCCGGAGGAGTAACATCGGCACCCAAGGATTCCTCCTCGGCTAACGGTTCTTCCTGCTCTTCTACCGAGGGTTGGGCTTGCTGAAGCGATTCAATTTCAGCCTGGTATTGGTTCTGGAGGGCTTGGATTCTGGCTTGGTGTTCCTGCTCCATGGCCAACAACTGAGCTTGCAGGGTGGCAACTTCATCACTCTGGTCGAGGGGCTGTTGCTCCTCTGCCGGCCCGCTTTCCCTGAGGGACTGGAGCTCATCTTCCAAAGCTGTTTTTTCTGCCGTCAACTGGGCCAGGGCCGCCGCTTGGGCTGTTTGAAGCTCGTCTAACTGGTTACGATGGCTGGACTCCAGAGATTCCAATCTAGCTTGGAGGGCTTGGGTTTCGGCTTTTTGGGCTTCCAACTGAAATTGGAGAGTTTCGGTATCTTCACTGGCACTTTTGGCACGGCCCAGTTTGCTTTTGGTGCTATCCAACTTTTTCTGAAGTTTGGTAACCAGGGTGAAATAGGTGCCGGCAAAACCAACGACTAGCCCAATGATTACCGCCAACACCAAAGATAAAGTTTCCATGTAATGTCTCCAAAGTGACAGTTAAGTTAGAAAATACCCATTCCGACCAAGGAGCTCAGCAGTAACGGGTTGTTAGTCTGGTTGACCAACGGGAAAAATCAGTCTTTGTTGAGCTGAGCTAAAAGACTCAATTCACTGTAACAGTGTGTAACTAAATTGAATGAGCAAGATTAGCTTAAATGATAGGGAATTTTGGGAAAGCGATGCTCCTAAGTCAAAATTTCTTAAGAATTACCGCCGCAAGCCACGAAAAATTTGTCGGTATTTTACCCACAAACGTTGCCAAACCTATTAGATTTGCATTACTTCAACTTGCTTTAATGGGAGCTTTGACTTTCTGCAAAGGCGGCATATACCCCTTGAACGTTATACCAATTGAGGAAAATTCGGGCAATTTCTAGGGCTAGTTGGGGGCGATCATGGTCAATGAGCCATTGGAGGAGTGGGGCCATTGTTTTTTCATTCAAGCGTCCCCCTAAGGAGAGTAATCCCCATAGAAACCAATGGAGCCGAGTCATTTGAATCATCAGCCGCACTTCCCAGGTGGGATGTTTTTGGTAAAATAAAACCCCCATACGCCCCCGTTGTATTTCCTGGTCGATTAATTTGGGGATTTGTTGCAAACTGAAGGGAGGATGCCAATGATAGCCCACTGCCCGGGGGCATTTAACGAGTTTTAGACCTAAATTTTTCAGTCTGACTCCCAATTCCAAATCTTCCCAGCCATACAGTTGAAAGCCAGTGTCAAATAAGCCTGCTTCTAGTAACCATTGCTTGGCGATCGCCACGTTGCCAGTGGCAAAGAAGGCGGCGGAATAATCAGTGAGTTTGTAGGGTTCCGATTGGGGAGAGTCAAAGTTACAGGTATTGACCACGGCCCCATAGGTAAAAACCCGGTCTGAATTGTATTGTTTTTGGCCCCGTTGTAAACCTTCAGCATGGGCTTGGAGAAAAATGTCCGTCACCACCAAATCACTGTCAATAAAAATGATGGTGTCCCCGGCGGCTTCCTTAACCCCAAGATTCCGGGCGGCGGCGGGCCCCTGGTGGTCCTGTTCCCAGGTTCGGACATGGGGAAATTCCTGGCAATGTCCATCTAGCCAGGCTAGGGTGCCATCGGTGGAGCCGTCATCCACCACCACAATTTCGTAGCCTGAAATTAAGGTTTCGTCAAAGGTTTGTTGTTCCAGGGCCCGTAGGCATTTTTCCAGGATCGGCAGACGATTATAGGTGGGAATGACAACACTGAAAAACATAAATAAACCCAGGCATTTTCAAGGGACCTTCCAGCTTAACCTAGCCTAGGCGGTCAATAATTCCCGGGCTGTGTTCGCCACTTGTTCCACCTGATCCTGAGCCAACTGTTGCAGTAGGCTTTGGCGATCGGGATGTTCTAGATGACCCACCGCCAGGGCTAAACGGTAGCGGACTTGCCAGTCTTCGTCTTGTACTAAGGATGCAAGCAGAGGTAGGGCTTCCGGGTTGCCCAATTCTCCCAACGCACTGATGGCCGCCGTTCTAATCAAGCTATTCTCAGAGCCAAGAGCGATTTTCAGCAGGTCGAAGCCCCGGCGATCGCCCATTTCCCCCAGGGTGGCCACAATGCTCATCTGCAAGAGCCATTCAGGAGTTTCCTCGTAGGCTTTTTGCAAGTCAGGGTAGGCGGCGGTTAATTTTAGCCCCCCAATCACGTCGGCGGCCACGGATTGCACATCAATTTC
This sequence comes from Synechocystis sp. CACIAM 05, assembly GCF_010222815.1. Lineage (GTDB taxonomy): Bacteria > Cyanobacteriota > Cyanobacteriia > Cyanobacteriales > Microcystaceae > Synechocystis. Next base: position 259,490 of record NZ_CP019225.1, read on the forward strand.
CGGGTCGTTAAACAGGCGATCGCGCAGGAGTTGCAATGATTGTTCCAAATCGGCTTTACCCACCGGATCCAGTTGACTAACAGCGGCATAGCGGATGCGGGGATTGGCATCGTTAACCAAAGGTTTCAGCAGGGGAAAAGCTTCGGCCGGCTCCAGGGCCCGCAGTTGATTCAAGCCCCGGACTTTATCACTAAAATTATCCGAATCCAGTAATGCTTTGATGGCGGTGAGGGAATCACTCATAACAAGATTGGAAAAATCAACTAAGGGCTAGGGTTAGGAATTAAGACGGGCTAGACCAGCCTGGTGGATGGAAATGCTGGAGGTCTGCCAATTGTAGGACTTTTGTGGGGTAGCTGCCAAAAATTTTAAGCACTTCTGTGTATTGCTTTAGTTTTTCCAGGGCTTCCTGGAGTCTGGGTTCCGTTTGGCTGGCTTCTAAATCCATAAAGAAAACATATTCCCCCAAAGACCTTTTGGTGGGGCGGGATTCAATGCGACTCAGGTTAATATTCCTCTGGGCCAGGAGTTGTAGGGGGGCTACTAGGGCCCCGGGCACATTGCGGGGAACACTAAAGGCAAGGGTGGTATGGCTTCCAGCAAGATAACCCTCTGAACTGATCGCCCAGAAGCGAGTGCAATTGTCAGGATAATCTTGAATGTCAGTTTGTAGTACAGGAAGATCGAATAGGGTGGCGGCCCTAGGAGAGGCGATCGCCGCCGCTGTGGGGTCATCACCAATAATCTGAATCGCTTCAGTGGTGGAATTCGCCGGCACCAAACTTACCTGGGGAAGATGAGCCCCCAACCATTTCTGGCATTGCCCCAGGGCTTGGGGATGGGACACAACCTTGGTTAAATCCGCCAAAAGTTTTCCCCGGCTGAGCAAAACATGGGTAATGGGCAGCACTAATTCCTGTTGTATTTTTAAATTTTCCGCCGCCCAAAGGCAGTCCAGGGTAATGGCAATGCCCCCCTCCGTCGAATTCTCCACCGGCACGATCGCCACATCCACCAAGCCTTGGGCCGCCGCCTCCAGGGTTTTGCCAATGCTGGGACAGGGAAAAAACTCCACCGCCTGCCCAGTGCGCTCCTGATGCTTTTCCCCATAAACCAGGGCGACGGTTTCCGTATTGGTTCCCCTTGGCCCCAAATGTGCAACGACCAATGGCAGCATAAATTCTCCCCAGGAAAGCTGGTACAGAGAATGCTATCATTTTACAGTGGAATTTAGGTTGCGCCGAAGTAGCTCAGTGGTAGAGTAGCTGATTCGTAATCAGTTGGCCGTGGGTTCAAATCCCATCTTCGGCTTCATTGTTTAGCCCGCCTGCAAAATTTTTCCCTGATTGTTCCCTACCTTTTTATAGAACAGATAATTTTTAGGACAGATAAAAAGTCTAAGCAATTAGGCCTATACTTATTCTAATGTCGGGTGCTATACCACAAAGCCCTCGACAAGTTGGCACACTGAAGCGTCGGGAAATTTTAAGCTGTGGGGGCAGTGCAATTATGGCCAGACAGGATTACTGGGTTCCAATTAATCGCCATGAACTAATTCGTTGGTTTAAAGGGGGTAACAGTGCAAGTTTTTTGCAAAGTCCTCTCTTCCACAACGTTATTTTGAACCTTTTAGTAGCTCTGTTTTATGTTGTGGGAATTAAGCTGAGTGACCAGTTAGTTAGCACCCTACTGCCAGGAAGAATTGCCCCTGTTTGGTTTCCCTCTGCCCTCACCTTTGGTGTGTTTTTTCACTTCGGTCATTGGGTCACCCCCGGCATTATTCTCGGTTCAGTACTGGGTTTAGTTTCAGTACTGTCTACCTTTGATCCGCCCCCCAGCATTGCTCAATTTCTTCTGCTCGAAACAGCCTTTGCTGTTGCCAATACTCTTCAACCGTTTGTAGGGGATCTCTGGTTAAAAAATAAACTGAGATCACTTGCTCAAAAGGAATCTGTGACGATTATCAAGAACAGTGACAGCATACAAGAACCGTTGTCCATTCTCAATCCATTCCAAAGGGTTTCCACCACCCTTGCGTTTGTTCAGGGGGCTATAATTGGTCCGTTTTTGTCAGCGGTCATTGGCGTTACCACTTTACTTTTACTGGGAATTGTTGCCCGGGAAAACTTCTTCTACTCTTGGATAACTTGGTGGTCTAATAGTGTGCTGGCAATTATTGTTTTTACGCCAGTTTTAATTACTATTCGCTTCTATCGTTTTCGTCGTGATCATCTGTTCAGCACCAAGCTAATTGTCTCTATCTTTTTAACCTTTTTAGTTTGGTTTTTATCGTTTCATCAAACCTATCCGATCGCCTACATGTTTCTACCACTGATTCTATTTGTGGTCTTTCATTTTGGCGATTTCTTTGCTAGTGTCTTCGTTGCCTTTTTTGCCTTTTTCGCTATTTTTGCCACTGCCCAAGGCCAAGGCTTATTCTACCATGACTCCGGCAATAATTCGGTCATTTTCCTCCAGATGTTTACGGCGGTAATTTCCATGACGGCACTGTTTTTTTCCGCCATTATCCAGGAAAAGAAAATCGCCCAACAGTCCCTCTCCCGGGCAGTAAAAAATTTAGAAAATGAAGTGTAGAAAAGAACTGAAAAGTTAGCTTCCGTTAACAGATCTTTGGAATTGGCCAATGTTGAACTCGGTAAACTAGCCCACATCGATGGCCTGACCCATATCCCCAACCGTCGTTACTTTGAGCAACAATTTGCCGAAGAATGGCAGATTTTCCTCCAGAAGGACAAGAGTCTAACGGTAATGATGGTGGATGTGGATCATTTCAAGCTCTATAACGATCATTACGGCCACAGCCAGGGAGACATTTGCCTCACTGAGATTGCCCAAATATTGCAGAGTTGTATTCGTCAGCCAGGGTCTGATTTTGTTGCCCGTTACGGAGGGGAAGAATTTGTCTTAGTTTTGCCGGAGGTGGACCAGTCCGGGGCGATCGCCATTGCCCAAAGAATTAAAAGTGCCCTACAAACCAGAAATATTTCCCACCACGCAGTGAATCTAGCCGGCAATGTCACCTGTAGCATTGGCATCGCTGTGGCCCATTCTAGATTTGCCAGTAGCAAGGAAACCTTGCTCAAACAAGCAGACCAAGCTTTGTATTATGCAAAACAGGCAGGCAGGAATCAATATTTCCTCTTCAACCATACTGAGGAGGGAGCTAACACGATTCACGGTCCCAGTTGACAATCACTTGAATGCGAACAACAACTACAACAACTAGCCTTACAACAACGACAAAATCGGGAATAGACCATCTAGCTTGGAAATCTCTAGAACAATTTTCCATTCCGGAGAAACCGAGGCCAGAGCAATGGTTTTACTGATTTTTCTTGCCTGATGCTGGGCTGTGGCTAGGAGAATCAACAAATTACTATGGATGGTTTTTACCTGCCTCAAATCAATAATCAATGTGGAGAAAGGGGCATGGTAAATCCAGTCGAATATTTCGTGGAGGGTAATCTGCTCCGATGGGCAATAAATTGGTTGATTAACAACTTCTAGGTAGGGGACTGGGGCTAAGGAGGAAGTATTCATGGTGGAGTGTTGGTGGGGTGAACAATATCGTTAGGGAGAGGATGTCAACGGCAGATTACCTGGGGGAAAAACATTGACCCTGCTGGGTTAAATCTGGCAGACGGCGGGCTAGGCCCTTAGCAAATTCGACTACAGCATTAATCCACCCTGGATAAACAGAACTTGTGCGACGTGGGTGAGTAGTCTGGGCAGTCTGGGTTAACCACTGACTAGCCTGGCCGTAGTAATGACTGGGGGCCGGGACGACAACGTGGACAGGATTGGACAGAAACCGCACCAAATCACCGGGGGTATAGGCAATGGGCACTCCTTTTTCGGCTAAAGCTTGAGCCAGTTCCACTTGATGATCATCTACATGTTCATTGAACCCATGGCTACGGGGAACCAAAATAAAGGGTTTGTTTAGTTTGGCGAGAATGTCAAAACTGCCTTCTCCACAGTGGGAAATAATTAGTCGGGCCTGGTCTAGCATGGCCTTAAAATCTGCTTCCGGCAAAACTTGATATTTTTCCCCTCCTTGGGGTAGAAATGTACAACTGCCATATTGAATTAGCACTTGTTCCTGTTGGGGATTAATAAATTGCTGTTGAATCAGATAATCAATCCATTGGAGGAGACGATTGAAGGAAAATTTTTCTGTACCGACGGTAATTAAAATCATGGCTTAGATGGTGCTTGGGAGAAGTGACAGGCTAATTGAACTTAAATAAAAAAATTGAAAAATAATCAGATCACTAATACTTACTAGGCTGAAACTTTGATTAACTTGGCTTGGGGATAACGTTGTTGTAACTGTTCCCATTGCACGTAGAGCACATCAATACAGGGCAGAATTAATTTGGCAGAGAGGCTGAGGTCATTAACCCTGGTGAAGGATTCGATAAAAACAGTTTTAATGCCTAACAGCTTGGCGAATAACAGGAATGGCACCGCGACCCCTGCCCCAGTGGTGATTACCATGTCCGGTTGTTCCTGATGGATAATGCGGGCGGCTAAACCTAGATTGCGACAGAGGTTGGGGAAATTTCGGTTGGTGGGGCCAAAGGCCCAATGGACTTTTTCCTGGGCGAGGTAGTTGCGGGTGGTGGCGGTGGGGAAGGTGACCCATTGGCGATCGTAGTTTTGCCAAAAGGAAGCTAGTTGACATAGGGCATTGAAGTGGCCGCCGCTGGAGCTAATCAGTAAAAGTTTCATTGTCTGCATCCCATTGATGGTGGGGGCATACCCCGTTTTCCTTAATTTTCAGTATTAGGGGGGCATGTTTACAGTCGTGTTTACGCAATTGTCTAACCTAATGCTTCTGATAAAATTCCGGGTAAATTCCCTAGGTCGGTTGGGAAGAAACGCTGGCTTCCCGTGCAATTTTTCTCGCCTGCAGGGCTCCGGTAACTTTAATGGCGATCGCCTCCATGGATTGATAAAGACTGGGGGGACAGATTTTGAGCAAACAGGCAGCGGCAATGGTCAAGCTGGTGCGACGGGGTTCGGCCAGAATAATTTGCCAATGGGTCCTGAGGGCTTGGCTCAATAAATTCAGGGCATGGTCCGTGTCTTGGAAGCGCACTGCCCGCCGGGCCAGGTAACGCAATTGATAGGCCTTGGCCGGTTTCCCCCATCGGGCCACCAAGGCCGGTGCGTACTGGGCAGTTTTTTCCATTACCTGGAGCCAAGACTGGAATTGTAACTCCACATCCGCCGACAGTCCTTGATTATTAACCCGGTAGAGAGTTAACGCCGCGGGAATACCTTCTATCACCCAATCGGTCACTATGGCAATGCGAATCCAACACTCAATGTCCTCCGATCGCAACCGGAAAGCTTCGTCAAAGTAACAGAGCTCGGGAAACCCATGGCGATCGTCTAAGAAACTAATATCATCCAATACCTGGCGGCGGATGACTGGAGCAGAACCGTTGCCCACAGGATTACGGCAGAGGAGATGCCCCGCATCAATGTCTTTTAACTTGGGCATTTGGTGGATCCCCAGCGGTTGACCTTGACCGTCAATGAAGGAAGAACGGCTAAAACTCACTCCGATGTGGGGATTTTGGTCGAGATGCTCAACATGGCTGGCTAATTTTTCGGGCAACCAGAGGTCGTCCGCATCCAAAAAAGCGAGATATTGTCCCTGAGCGTTGCGAATCCCTGTGTTACGAGACCCCGCTAGTCCCCGGTTTTTCTGATGGATTAGTTTAATCCTTGGATCCTGAAACTGACGCACGATCGCCGCACTCTGATCGCTGGATTCATCATCCACCACTATGAGTTCAAAGTTGGTATGGGTTTGGGCCAGCACAGAACGGATTGTATCGGCAATGTAGGCTTCGGTGTTGTGGAGGGGAATAATCACAGAGACTAGTTTCATCGTAGGCATCCTCGGGGCAAAACATTTTCCATGACCCCCATGGTGGAGGATGGGGATCTACGTTCCCGTTGACGCCAATGTTTAACTTCAGGGCAAATATGTCTAACTTCTGATTGATAGTCCCCAAATGCCCAACCCAATAGGGTGGAATGCCATACCGACAAATAGCTAAAATGAATAACCCAATCGCAGCAAGCTGCGGGGTATCTAGATAGGAAAAAGGGTCATCTGTTGTACACGAGCCTTCTCCTTTTCATCTCCTTGTTCTTGAATATAGCGCCTGACAATTTCGGTACTTACGCCATC
>NZ_CP019225.1:265821-275461 GCF_010222815.1 Synechocystis sp. CACIAM 05
ATTGTCAGGCGCTATATTCAAGAACAAGGAGATGAAAAGGAGAAGGCTCGTGTACAACAGATGACCCTTTTTCCTATCTAGATACCCCGCAGCTTGCTGCGATTGGGTTATTCATTTAGCCATTTTCATGATTCTTTATCTACAATACTTTTGTTAAAATTGTCACAACTTGCCATAGCGCCACCCATCGATGATATCAATCAACTCATTGGACCAAGCATTGGGATTACGGTCTTGGTAAATGCTCCAGAGAGACTGATAGTACCAGAGAATACCGGATTTACCCCGGTTAAACTTCTGCCAGATTTCATCTCCATGGCGACGTAGATCAATGGCGATGGTGCGGGCATTGTGGAGGGTATCTGCCAAGGAAATTTTCAGCACTGTTAGGGAAGCCTGACGCATTTTTTCCAAATGTTCTTGCTTTCGTTGTTCCCAGGGAGGCTTGGGTATTGTGGTACTGTCTGAACAGTCTCGGACTAAGGCCGCCACCGTTCGGCCAAATTGATTTTCGATCATGGCCAGGGTTTCCATGCCCCCTTGGTCTTCCACTGCATCATGGAGCAAAGCGGCGATCGCCTCATCTTCACTGCCTCCCATTTCCAATACCAGGGCTGTCACCCCCAACAAATGACTGACGTAGGGCACCCGGGAACCTTTGCGGCATTGTTCGGCGTGTAGTTGGTTGGCCAATACCAGAGCATCACCAAAGCGGGCAGTGAGAGGAGTAGGATTTGATCGATTCATGGAAATTACTAATGCCAATCTTGCTAATCCAGGTAAAGATCCGCTGTAGCTAACTCAAACAAAGGGAAGAGGAAGGTGGAAATTAGGTAATTACCTGCTTAAACTTCTTCAGGATTTATTTTAGTCCAATTTTATTTAAATTCGCGTTGAGATGTTCATAGAGGGTAGTGCGTTGTTGATAGGGGCGACCAGTGGAGATGATGGCATTCTGCAGTTGGGTGGCGGTCAGACAGGTTCCCCCTTTAGCCCCGGCCATGGTGGTGATGTGTTCTTCCATCAGGGTTCCGCCCAAATCATTACAGCCCCATTCCAAAGCGGTGGTGGCTCCCGTCAGCCCCAGTTTGACCCAGCTTGGTTGGTGATTGACAATCCATTTTCCCAAATATAAACGGGCGATCGCCATAATTTGCAGGGCTTGATTTAAATCCGGTTGGTCCCGACCGACCCTTTTCCTCAAGCTTGGAGGCGCTTTTTCCCCCACAAAGGGCAGGAGGATAAATTCGGTGATACTGGCGGTGTAACCTTGGGCTAGACTTGTTTGTTGCCTTTGGCGTAGGCGATCGAGGTGGGTAATAATCTCCTCTGGGGTTTCAACGTGCCCTGCCATGAGGGTACTGGTGGTGGGTAAACCTTGGCTATGGGCCAAACCAATGATCTCCAACCAAGTTTGACTATCAATTTTTTCCGGGCAAATAATACGCCTTACCCGGTCCACCAAAACTTCTGCTGCCGTGCCAGGGAGAGAATTTAATCCTGCAGATTTGAGAGCAATTAACACCTCACCGTAGGTCAAACCGTCCTGACGAGCGATAAATTGAATTTCCTGGGGAGAAAAACCGTGGAGATGGAGTTTGGGAAATTTTCCCTTAATGATTTCCACTAAGTTGACGTAATAAGCCAAGCTGGAACCGTTAATTTTCGCCTGGGGATTTAGCCCTCCCTGGAGACAAATTTCCGTTGCTCCTTGGGCCACTGCGTCCTTAGTTTTGTGAACGATTTCCAAGTCGGTTAACCAGTAGGCTCCCGTTTGTCCGTCATCCCGACGAAAAGCGCAAAAATTACAATGTTGCTCGCAAATATTGGTGAAATTAATGTTGCGATTGACCACATAGGTGACCGTTTCCCCTACCAATTTCCGCCGTAGGCGATCGCCGTATTGCCGGATCACCTCCCAACCTCCGGGATCATCACATTGCAAGAGTAGCAAACCCTGCTCAGGAGTCAAATCTTCCAGGGCCAGGGCTTGGGCGGCCAGTTCTTCAATCAGGGTAAGGTTGACGGTAGATAGCACCATTGGCCTGGGTTAGGGAAGGAAAGATGGGCGGTCTTCCACAGTGTAACCTCAGTTTTGCCCGATGCCTTTTTTCAAATTGGCGATCGCCTGGTTGGGCTCAACTTCAAGCCATTTTCTAAACAAGCCCTAACAATTTTCGTGGAGAATGAGACGATTTCCCGCTGGATCATAAAGATAGATTTCTCGCCCGTGGCTGGCATAGGTAATGTTGTTTTCAGCGATAGGGAGATGGAACTTACCAATGCTGGCGATCGCCGTGGGTAAATCAGCCACTTCTAAACAAAGGCTAAAGCCACTACGGTCAGAACAGGAAAATTCCTGGGCATGGTCTGGGTGGGGGGAAAAAATTGCCAATACCATCCCTGGCAACTGAAATTCACCATAACGTCCGGGGGAGTAGGGCTGGGGTTCTTGTTCCAGAAGAGATTGATAAAAAGCCACCACTTCAGCAAAATTAACAGCACCAATGGTGAGAAAAGCTTTTTTGCAGAAAACCATGGCGCTGTGCCCCATTGCTAACTTTAGGAGTACGGTTAACTTTGACCGGGTTGCCTCCTCAGAAAATGGCCGGGGCAAAGCAGTCTGACCCCAGCCTAGCGCCATCTCTGGGTTAAAATCCTCTCAGGTCAAGTAATGTTAAGATTGGCCAGAAAAAATGTGGTGCCAATTAGTAACTCGGTTTTGTTTGACCCTAGCTGGCGATCGCCTAGGTGGCCGTAGCTGACTAGTTTTTCCCCTGTAATTGCAGATGAATAAGACCTTTAACCTCCCTTTTGCCCGCTATTTCCAGTCTGGTCTGCCACTGCAACGGTTGCCCCTTCAGTTTTGGGCGATTTTTCTGATTTTGATGTCGGGGGGAATCGGTCTGGCTTCCACCAATTGGTTGTTGGTTTTGCCCAAAAGTCCCCAATGTAACCGGGTGTTTTGGCCGGTGGCTTCGGCGTCCATGCGGCTTTACTGTGCCCAGTTATCGGCGGAAGAAAAAACCGTTGATGGGCTGTTGCGGGCCATTAATCTTTTGGCAGCCTTGCCCAAGGATCATCCCCTGGCGGTGGAGGTGAACCGTAATATTGAAGCCTGGGCCACGGATTTATTGGATTTGGCCGAGGATTTTTTCCAAAAAGGACTACTGGAAGAGGCGATCGCCGCAGCGGAGAAAATTCCCGACCATGTGCAGGCCTACGACTTGGTGGAGGAAAGGATTGCCGCTTGGCGGGGCCTTTGGCAGGAAGGGGAAACCATCTATGGCGAAGTGGAAAATGATCTACGCAATTCCCGTTGGAATAGTGCCTTTCGCAATGCGGTGCGTTTGTTGAATCTGGATAACACCTTTTGGGCTACCACCAAATACGACCAAGCTATCCGCAATATTCAAATTGCCCAGGAGGAAAGTAGTAAATTAGACAATGCCTATCGCATTCTGCGCCGGGGAGGTACGGATAATTGGCTCAAGGCGATCGAAGATGCGGCCAAAATTCCCAAAGATAGCTACGCCTACCAAGAAGCGCAGAAATTAATCGCCCAAGCCGTGGATAAATTAACCGGCTCCATTGAAACCATGATTGAGGGTCAAGATTGGCAAACTTTGAACAGTACCCTGAGTCGTTTGCCCGAGTCTTACTTTCCCGCCCAAGATTTAAATGATTGGCAAATTCTCGCCACAGCTGGTTTGGAAGCTCAAATGGGCACAGTGGAAGGTTTAGGATTGGCCATTACCACCGCAGAAAAGTTGACGGATAGTAGTCGCCCCTACTATGCCCTCGCCCAGGAACTGGTGAAGGATTGGCGTCGAGAAGAAACTGCCCTGCAACAGTTGGCCCAGGCCCGCAATACTGCCGAAATTGGTACCGTCAGCGCCCTCAACCAGGCGATCGCCCAAGCCAAATTGATTACCCCGGATAACCCCCGTCATCAAGAAGCGGCCCGGGACATTGCCAACTGGACAGAGCGTATCCAAATTGATGAAGACCGGCCGATTTTGCGGCAGGCAAGGGAATTGGCTAATGGAGGCAATCTGGAACAGGCTATTCAGCAAGCGGAACGGATCGGCAGGGGCCGAGCCCTATATTCCGAAGCTCGCCAAAGCATTAACCAATGGCAGGGCACCATCCAGCGCCGCATTGACCAACCTATCCTCGACCAGGCGATCGCCTTAGCCAATGCCCAAAATTATGAAGCGGCCATTAGTACCGCCCGTCAAATAGAAGGAAACCGGGCCCTGTCCGGGGAAGCCCGTCTGCAAATTAGCCGTTGGCAAGCAGAAATTAACGCCCAAAACAACCTGAGGAGGGCCCAGGAATTGGCATCTTCCCGCACCGTGGATTCCCTTGGCCAGGCGGTGCAACTGATTCGCCAAGTCCCCCGTAGTAGCGATGTTGGTGGTCAAAGGTTGCAGTTGGTCAACAATTGGAGCTATCAAATTTTATCCCTAGCCCAGGAACAAGCCCAGTCTGGTAACTACCAGCAGGCTATCCGTGCCCTCCAGCAAATTCCGGCTGAAAGCGCCGCCTATAGCAGTGCCCAAAGCTTTTTGGAGGAATGGCGCAGTTTTAACCAACCTTCCCCGGTTCCCCTTACCCCCGTCGCTCCCCCTGCCCCTAGGGTTGAGTCTCCTTTGTCGACGGAATCAGAATTGCCTCCCCTGGAGAGTCCGCAAAATTAACCCCTGATAGGACTGTCTTAGCCCTATTTTGGGACGACCGACCAGGAAGATCTCCCCCTTGTGATAGCTTGGTAAGGCTTTGGCAATCATTGCTTTCCCTAAGCAGTTGCTCTGCTGTCCCCAAACATTAACCAGATTAAAGATTAGCCCTATGGTTGAGCTTGCGCCTTCCCCTGAAGCCATTACCGCCGCGCTGGAAATTCCCGCTGACATTAACTTTGCACTGCCCGATCCTGCGGACGAAGAGATCCAAGAGCACGAGTTTCAGCAACAGTTGGAGGATTTTTGGCAACTGTGTGAGCGCTTTGATCTGCAAACGGAAATCTGGCGGGGTCGCATTCTCCGGGCGGTGCGGGACCGGGAAAAAATTGGTGGTGAAGGTCGGGGCACTGGCTTTTTAAATTGGCTCAAGCAACGGGAAATTTCCAAAGCCCAGGCCTATGCCCTCATTCAACTGGCCAATAGTGCCGATACTTTAATCACTGAAGGACAATTAGACCCCAATTCCATCAACAATTTCAGCAAACGGGCCTTTGTGGAAACCGCTAAGGCTGATCCGGAGGTGCAAAAGTTGGTCAGTGATGCGGCCCATAACGGCGATCGCATTACCCGACGGGAAGTGAAGCAGTTGGCCGATGAGTGGACTGCCATGAGCTCGGAACTCTTGCCCGATGTGCTCAAGGAAAAAGCCACCGATGGCACCGTCTCCCCCCGACACTTAGCCCCCCTGGTGAAGGAACTAGAAAAAGTACCAGAAACCCATTTGCAAGCCCTCCAGGAAGAGGCGATCGCCTCCCCCGATGTGGACACGGTTAAATATCTCACCACTTCCGCCCGTAATTTGTCTAAATATTTGGATGCGGCGGCCAAGGTGCAAACCCTGAAAGCTTTTCCGCTGGATATGGAACTGGCTTTACAGGAAGCCCTACGGTTGGATTGCCTCAACACTGCGGCGGATTTGCTCAAACAGGCCACCCAACTGGAACAATCCGTGGGAAAACTGTTCACCACCTGGAAGCGTTTAGCTACTCTGTCCGATCGCCTCTATGTGGACACCGGGGCCAGTACTCCCAACCTGCGTTCCCTGTTGACGGCCATTGAAGGTCTCACCCAAGAAGTGATTGAAGTACCCCTGGACGAGGATGGCAACAACACAGTGCGTTTAAAAATTACTTGTTCAGACGGTCTAGCAACCACAGGGACGACAACAAACCAGTGAAGTGGGCAATGATGGTGTTGATGTTGGCCTGAATAGCGAGCAGATCCGTAGACTGAACAAAGCGGTTGGGGTCAGCGGCGGAGGCAAAGGTTCCCGGTGGTACACTGAGGGCTTTCCCCAACACAATGCCACTCATGGCCGCTCCCCCAATGATGGCGGTACCCATGCCCACTAAGTTGATGATTAAGCCAATGCGAATCAGTTTGAGAATATCTGCCCGGCGGGGATGCTTAGTAGCCTCCGAGTCCTTGAGGTTACGCCCTAAGCGACGGTAGCGAGTGGAAAAGAAAATGCCAAATCCCAACAGGACAATGGAAATAAAGGCTGAAAGGATACCCGCCTCAATACCCGTAGTGCGATTGGGGCCACTCAAACTAAAACCAGCAAACAAAAACGTGACGACGGAAAAAGCTCCCAAAACAATCTGTACCCAAAAGCCGATATTGCCCCAGGTGGTTAAGTCTACGGAGGCCCGCAAGGCGGCCTGGGGAATGGGATTGGCCAATTCGGTGTTGCGTCGGTTCATGGTGGGGGCATAGGCGTTGACTTGTCAGTATTTTAGCCGTTATCCGGCGTGATCGTAGCCCACACTGAAGGTGCCGGGGAGGATTATTTCCCGTCGTTGACCAATCAGCACCACCAATTCTCCCTGGGCGGTGACGGATTCAATTATGCCAACTCCCTGGGGTAGGGTGATTTCCCGGCCTCGATGGGCAAATAATTGGAGATAATCTACCAAAATGCCTGCAATGCCTTCTCTTTGGTAACGATGCCAACCAAGGGTGAGCCCCGCCAGGGTAATTTCAGCTAAATCCGTCAGACTGTTGATACTCCGGATCGATTCCGCCTTACAAAACGACTCCAGGGCAATGCCAGTGGCCGGTACGGGGTTAGTCCAGTTAATGCCCACCCCAATGATGGCAGCGGTGATTATGTCCCCATTGATTTTGCTTTCAGTTTTAATGCCAGCTAATTTTTTCCCCTTCAATAACAGGTCATTGGGCCATTTAAGCTGCACTGGAATGCTGTGCTGAACTAAAGCATGGGCAATCCCCCACGCACTCCATAAAACGAAATGGGAACTATTTTCCGTCGGTAAGTTAGTCTCTAGCCAAAGGGATAGGTACAATCCCCCCGCTGAGGACTGCCAACTCCGACCCCATTGCCCCCGGCCAGCAGTTTGTTCCCTGGCGATCGCCGCTAGGGGCGGGTGATAACCCTGATGTCGTAAATCCCAGAGTATTTGGTTGGTGGAGTCGGTACAGGCAGGGGCAATGACCTTTAAGCCAGAGATGATGTCCGGGCTGGCCAGGGATAGGGGTTGGCCATGGTCTTCTCGCCAAGCTTGATGGAGCCAATCCCTGTTCCCAGGGTCACTGATTTCCGCCATGGGAATTTTGCCCTGACCCTAGGGCACCACCAGCACTGGGCAGGGGGAAAGATTAATTACCCTAGCAGTAACACTTTCCGCCACTCCTTCGGTAGTGAGACCCAAACCCCGACAGCCCATCACGATTAAGTCAGCATTCACCTCATCGGCCACGTCACAGATGGTGAAAGAAGCCATGCCTTCCCGTTCAATGGTTTTGGTGGCAATGCCCTGTTGGGAAAAAACCGCCTGGGCCGCCTCCAGTAATTTAGCCACCGCTTCTGGGGAATCCATGCCATGGGCTTCGTGGTCTTGGCCGGGGGGATTTTTTTCCACCACTGACAGCAAAATTAACTGGCTTTGGTGGATTTTGACTAAATCCGCCACCATCTGGGCCGCATCCCTTGCTTCTCGGCTCCGGTCTAGGGGAAATAAAATGGTTTTGAACATAATGACACCTCCGCTACTCCTACCAATAGCGCGATTAGGCGATCGCCAGCAATTGATCGACATCAAATTTTACAGGCATTGTTCGATCGGTTCACCAACTTTTGGGAAATCAAACTAATTCTGTACCTATTTTTCCGCCACTAAAACCCCCATCAAACCAGCGGCGATGGGATAGTGGATAGCTTTGGCAAACCCGGCTTTTAGGGCAAGTTGTACTTGTTGAGAGCCGGTGGGAAAGCGGTCCAAACTGGGTTGCAGATAGGCGTACTCTTCAGTTAACCGCCATTGTTTGGCCATGGGCACCACCACATTGGCTAGGTACCAACGCTGAAAGTTGGCCACCAGAGCATTACTTGGTCGGTGAAAATCCAGGATGGCCACCTTCCTACTCGGTTTGAGCACCCGTTGCAACTCCGTCAGCGCTTGGGGAATATTACCCACATTGCGGAGGCCGTAACCCATGGTAGCTCCGTCAAATTCATTGTCAGGGAAGGGCAGGGCGAGGGCGTCTCCCTGCAGCCATTCCATCGGCAAATGAGGATATTTACTTTTATGTTTACCAGCGGCGATCGCCAATAATTCCGCACAAAAATCTAGCCCAACAACTTTTCCCCTAGTGCCCACCACTTTTGCCCCCTGGAAAGCTAAATCCCCGCTGCCACAACACACGTCCAAGAGGCGATCGCCAGGTAATACGCCGCTCCACTTCACCGCCATGGCCTTCCAAATATGGTGCTGGCCAAAACTCAAAAATGTGTTGAGGTCATCATACTGGGGCGCAATGCGGGCAAAAATTTGCCGTACATCTTCACCGCTGGGTTTGTTTGATGGAGAATTATTCGTCACTAAAAAATGATTGTCATTAGTTCAACAGACCATCTTAACAGAGAGAGCCAGGGGGCACTATATTTAGACCATTACAGGGACATTTATTGATGCAACGATAGTGTCTTTTTGTTATTTTATTAATTCTAATAGACTATCAATGCTCACAAAAAATAGGGAGCGCACATTAAGCTAAAATAGTTTTGGCTAGTTATGATATTCTTGTCCATAAGCAAAACGGAGCTTACTTTGAATTACGTTTTTTTAGACACCAACATACTAATAAGCTTGGGAATGAATCAATGGTCACTTATTCCAAAGATAGATAGGCTTATTGACCGTAAAAAAATAAAATTATTAGTGCCGAAAATATTAAAGGAGGAATGGAAAAGAAATAAATCAAAAATCTACAATCGACTGTATAAAAAAATTAATAATGCAAAAAATGATGCGAAAGAAAATTTACTATTTATACTTTCCATAGTCGATCTCATAAATGATGACAAACAAAAAAATCAAGACATTATTAAGATTATTTCTGACATTGATCCTGAAGCTTTAGCCACACAATTAAGCTCAAATTACTCCAATGGAATAGAAAAAATAATTGATCATGAAAATTCAATTCAGCTTGACATTTCAGATAAAAATAAAATATTTGCTGCCACTCATGCATTAGAAAAAAAGGCACCATTTCATAAGAATAACATGAGCATGGCGGACGCTTTAATGTTTTTTAATATTCTAGACTGGGCTGAAGAATACAAAATTCCTAAAATACTCTTTGTAAGTACGAACGTTAATGATTTTTCTCAAAATAAACAGGAAGATCGTGAAAGTCTTCACAGCGATTTACAGGCACTAGCAAAATTAAAAGAAATAGAAATTGATTATTTTATTAATATAGTTGAAGTTTTAAGAAATATTGAAGACTCAAATATCACCGAAAATGAAGTGATTATAGGGAAGACAGTTTCCAGAATTATTTTATTCAAAAATTATTTGAATCATTCCCTTGATCAAACAACAATTAATCAAGTTAAATTGGAGATAGAGAAACTAGAAAAACAATTA
>NZ_CP019225.1:275561-278201 GCF_010222815.1 Synechocystis sp. CACIAM 05
GTTCTCTTGCTGAGGGAATTCAAGAGCAACAACGTCAATGAAAAAAAACATTGCGTTTTCCTATTGAAAAAATGTAGCTACGTAAAGTAGCTGTTAAATTAAGGGCGAAGTACCGATTGTTCCAAAACTTCCCTGATGTACTTTTGGTAATTCATTCCTTGAGCCCTAGCGGCATTTTTAACCGCAGTCAAGAGTTCCAATGACAAGCGCAGGGTAATGCTTTTATCCTTAGGGGCAAACTCAAAAGTTGTCTTGGTAAAGTTCTCTGGGACTAAATAGTCTGTCAAATCCTGCTCCAAAAGATCTTCTGCTTCTTGATCACTGTTCATTTTTGGTAAAGGCTTGTTCATATCTTTGTACTTTTCCTTGATGCATATAACGGGCACTGATTTTCAGTTTGACAATGGCATAAAAATTTCGTAACAGCCAATGCAATCAGAGCCTCCAGAAAGGATTATGATCTGCTCCGTGCCGTTTTTTCAATGACAATTTGCTATGTACGAAAAACTTCAGCCCCCCAGCGTTGGGTCAAAAATCACCTTTATTGCAGGTAAGCCCGTAGTACCCAACGATCCGATTATTCCCTACATCCGGGGGGACGGCACCGGGGTTGATATTTGGCCGGCCACGGAATTGGTAATTGATAGCGCAGTGGTCAAGGCCTATGGGGGCGAAAGGAAAATTAACTGGTTCAAAGTCTATGCGGGGGACGAAGCCTGTGAACTGTACGGCACCTATCAATATTTACCGGAAGATACCCTAACGGCGATTAAGGAGTATGGGGTAGCCATTAAAGGGCCTTTGACCACTCCGGTGGGAGGTGGCATTCGTTCTTTAAACGTGGCCCTGAGGCAAATCTTTGACCTCTACACCTGTGTGCGGCCCTGTCGTTATTATCCCGGCACTCCCTCCCCCCATAAAACCCCGGAAAAATTGGACATCATTGTTTATCGGGAAAATACAGAAGATATTTACCTGGGCATTGAATGGGCGGAAGGTACGGAAGGAGCAAAAACATTAATAGCCTATCTGAACGATGAACTGATTCCAGCCACTCCGGCCTTGGGGAAAAAACAAATTCGCCTCGATTCCGGCATTGGCATCAAACCCATCAGTAAAACTGGATCCCAAAGGTTGGTGCGGCGGGCCATTCTCCATGCTCTGCGCTTACCGAAGGAAAAACAGATGGTGACGTTGGTGCATAAGGGCAACATTATGAAGTTTACCGAAGGAGCTTTTCGGGATTGGGGTTACGAGTTGGCTACGACGGAATTTCGGGCAGAATGCGTCACAGAACGGGAATCTTGGATTTTGGGCAATAAGGAAAGTAATCCCGACTTAACCATTGAGGCCAACGCCCGCATGATTGACCCCGGTTATGACACCCTCACCGAAGAAAAACAAGCCGTCATTAAACAAGAGGTGGAGCAGGTTTTAAATTCCATTTGGGAATCCCACGGTAATGGCCAATGGAAAGAAAAAGTCATGGTCAATGACCGCATTGCCGATAGCATTTTCCAACAGATTCAAACCCGCCCCGATGAGTATTCCATTCTGGCGACCATGAATTTGAATGGGGACTATCTTTCCGATGCCGCCGCCGCTGTGGTGGGAGGTTTAGGCATGGGCCCCGGAGCTAACATTGGGGATAGTGCAGCTATTTTTGAAGCCACCCACGGTACTGCCCCCAAACACGCTGGTTTAGACCGAATTAATCCTGGTTCCGTAATTCTTTCCGGTGTAATGATGCTGGAATTTATGGGCTGGCAGGAGGCTGCTGACCTGATTAAAAAGGGCATTGGGGCGGCGATCGCCAATCGGGAAGTTACCTACGATTTGGCCCGGCTAATGGAACCCCAAGTGGATAAACCCCTAAAATGCTCCGAATTTGCCCAGGCGATCGTCAATCATTTTGATGATTAATTTTTAATAAATAACCCGCCATGATTGCTCACTCCCCATCTGCCCCATTCCCAAAACTTAGCCCAGAGGAATATTTGCAATGGGAAGAACGGCAGAGGGAAAAGCATGAATATTTGGACGGCCAAATCTATACCATGGGGGGCGGCAGTAAAAACCACAGCGTTATTAGCGTTCGCCTATCAACTTTATTTTGTAATCATCTTGATGGCGGTGATTACGAAACTGGTAATTCAGATTTAAAAATTCAGATTGTCAACACCCAAAACTATACCTATCCCGATGTCAGCGTCACCTGTGATCCACGAGATCGGGAGTCAACACAATTTATTACCTATCCCTGCCTGGTTGTGGAGGTTTTATCCCCCAGTACCGAAGCCTATGACCGGGGCGGCAAATTTCGGCTGTATGCCCGTAATTCTATGTTGCAGGACTATCTCTTGGTCAGCTCCACCAGTGTGGAAATTGATCTCTATCACAAAAATGATGACGGTGATTGGTTAATCCTCAACTATCAGGCCGGTGATCGGGTGCAACTTAAAAGCATTGGTTTAACTTTCCCTGTAAATGTTCTTTACCGGGGTCTACTACTTTGAAAGGAATAAGTAGGGTTTAGTTTGCGATCGCCTAAGAAAGTGTTTGAAAAGTTTTAAGCAAGCCTTTGAAGCATGAGATGAACCATGGCAACATAGAGCATTGTCTCACTGGTGGTAGGTAAAT